>NZ_JBBXMW010000025.1:0-60828 GCF_038442325.1 Methylorubrum subtropicum
GCGGTCTGCTGCGCGAGCGGGCCGGCCGCCTCGATGTCGCGACCGGCCGTCTTGCCTGCGTCGCCTGCCTCATGGCCGCCAACGCCCTCAACAATCCCGCATAAGATCGCGATCTCAAACAGGCTCTCAGGATGAGGGGGAGGGTGATAAGAAGCGCCGCGTCGGACCGCGCGTCAGTTCCGCCTCGCGATGACGGCGCGGGCTGTCAGGGCCTCAGCCCGGAAAGAACACCAGCCCCAGCGCGACGAGGCCGGCCATGCTGCCCGCGGTCGCCCAGAACAGCGGCATGACGAAGGAGCGCTCGCCGTGCGGGTCCATCGCGGCCCGCACCGAGGGCGCGGCGCGGTAGCGGCGGGCCTCGCGCACCTCCTGCGGGGTCGGCGGCGCGCCGCCGGCCTCCTCGCAGGTGCCGAGCGGGGCCGCGCCGATATCGCCGTGCGGAGCCTTGTCGCCGGTACGGCCGGCATCGATGTCGGCCTTCAGCTGCGCGACGTTCGGCGCCGCGTCGTCCGGGGCGAGCCCGAAATCGAGGTTCGCCGGCGGCGGCGGCGTCTCGGATCGAAGCGGAAGCATCGCGCCGGCCCTTACTGCGGCTTGGGTGCCGGCGCCGGGTTCGGCGAGACGGCGGTGTGGCGGGCCGCGTCCTGACTCAGGCTCGCGTAGTCCTTGGGCGCATTCGCCCCCTGCCACGTCACGAGCCCGACCAGCGCCACCGCCAGCACGGCGAGGCTCGCGAGCAGGACGACGAGCACGGGCCGGCCCCGCTGGCCCTGGCGCGCCGCATCGGTCGGAAGCTTGTCCGGCGTCATGATCTGACCTCGTGGTTAGCAAGAACTCGGCAGCCAACGCCCGCCCCTCGCCATGGTTCTACACTGCGACAATTCGTCAAAACGCGAAATATTTCTCCCAATTCTGCCTTTCCGAAGTGCTGTCCCTGCGACAATTATGGACGAAACTTCACATCGGCGCGAGACGCGACATTCTTGGCCTGGACGCTCCCGGCTCCGGCCCGATCTCCCGTCGCAACACGGGCGGCGCCGGAAGCGTGATTTCCGGCCGCGACCGCCTTCGAAGACAGCAGAAGGACAGGATTTTCGCGATGCGGACGATTGAGACGCTCTTCATGGTGTTCGCGGCGGGCGTGATGGTGGCCGGGCTCGGCATCGTCGCGCTGTTCATGGGCACCGGCCCGACCACCAACCAGATCCGGTCCATCGACGGACCGACCGAGCCGGTCACCCAGGTCAGCCGCCGACCGTGAGCCCGAGCGCATGACCGAGCGCCGCCCGCCCCCGGATGCGGCCGACCTGACCGTCTATTACGACGGCGGCTGCCCGCTCTGCCGCGCCGAGATCGGCCATTACCGCAAGAGCCGCGGCGCCGAACGCCTCGCCTTCGTCGACGTGTCGGGGGAGGGCGCCGCGCTCGGCCCGGACCTCGACCGGGCGTCCGCGCTCCGCCGCTTCCATGTGCGCGGGCGCGACCAAAAACTCACCGACGGCGCCGCCGCCTTCGCCCGCCTCTGGCTCGCCCTGCCGGGCTGGCGCTGGCTCGGGCGCCTCCTGTCGCTGCGCGTGTTCGGCCGCCGCCTGCTCCTCGTCCCGGCGGAAGCCGCCTACCGCCTGTCGCTCCCATTGCGACCGTTCCTCGCGCGGACCTTAAGGCGGCTGCGACTGATCTGAGCCGCCCGTCTCTCCACCCCATCCCCCTCATCCTGAGGTGCCGCGAAGCGGCCTCGAAGGAGGGCTCCAGCGGATCGCGCGGCTGGCTGGAGCCCTCCTTCGAGGCTTCGCCTTCGGCTACGCAACTCAGGATGAGGGGATGGGGGTAATGAGGGGGTTTGGTCGAGGCGTTCAGCCGTCGAGCCGCTGCCCCAGCCGCCCCGCCAGATCCTGAATAAACTGGAACGCCGTGCGGCCCGAGCGCGAGCCCCGCGTGGTGGACCATTCCAGCGCCTCGGCGCGCAGCCGCTCCGGCTCGACCTTGAGGCCGTGGCGCTGCACGTAGGCGGAAATCATCGCCAGATACTCGCCCTGGCTGCATTTGTGGAAGCCGAGCCAGAGGCCGAAGCGGTCGGAGAGCGAGACCTTCTCCTCCACCGCCTCGCCGGGATTGATCGCGGTGGAGCGCTCGTTCTCGACCATCTCGCGGGCGAGCAGATGGCGCCGGTTGGAGGTGGCGTAGAACAGGATGTTCTCGGGCCGGCCCTCGATGCCGCCGTCGAGCGCGGTCTTGAGCGACTTGTAGGAGGTGTCGTCGGCATCGAACGACAGGTCGTCGCAGAACACCAGCCAGCGGTGGGGATCGTCGCGGAGCAGGCTCATCAGCTCGGGCAGCGCCTCGATGTCCTCGCGGTGGATCTCCACGAGCTTCATCGGCAGCGCATCCGAAGCCCGGCGGGCGTTGATCTCGGCATGCGCCGCCTTGACCAGCGACGACTTGCCCATGCCGCGGGCGCCCCACAGCAGCGCGTTGTTGGCCGGCAACCGCTTCGCGAAGCGCTCGGTGTTCTCCACCAGGGTGTCGCGGGCGCGGTCGATGCCGGTGAGCAGACCGATCTCGACGCGATTGACCTTCGGGACCGGGATCAGCCGGCGCTCGGGCCCCCAGACGAAGGCGTCGGCGGCGTTCGTGTCCACCTTCGGGACGGAAGCGGGCGCGGCGCGCTCCAGGGCGGCGGCGATCCGCTCCAACAGCGGCAACAGGTCGGCGGGCGTCGGCGCAGCGGCCATGGCGTGTCCGGTTCTCGAAGGGGGGCACCTGCCCCGTATCACGCGGCTGTGTAGGCGCTTCCTGCGGAAATGGGGAGGCGCGGCGGGGCGTATGCGGGTTTCTGGCTAGGCCGTCATTCCGGGGCGCCGTAGGCGAACCCGGACCCGAAGGGGCGCGCCGGAGGCGTGCAATCCACGACTGGCCGCGACGGTGCGAAGGGCCGCGCATCTCGGGTGGATTCAGGGTTCCGCTGCGCGGCCCCGGAATGACGGCGGGAGCGGATGAGACGGGGCCAATCGCGACGACCGGCCGCGAAACTCCGGTCGGACGCCGCGTGCCGTTGCTTTCGAATCGCCCGTGGCTATAGTCCGCGCGCTTTTCGACAGGCCCGTCGTCTCGCATGGCCCGCGGCTCCCGTAGCCCACGGGCCCGTCCCCGTTTCAGGAGTTCGACCGCGTGATCACCCCCGCCTTCGCGCAAGCAACTGGAGCCGCGAGCGGCGCGGATGTCGCGTTGCAGTTCGTCCCCTTCGTCCTGATCTTCGTGATCATGTACTTCCTGATCCTGCGCCCGCAGCAGCGCCGGCTCAAGGATCACCAGAGCATGGTCAAGAACCTGCGCCGCGAGGACACCGTCGTGACGACCGGCGGCCTCGTCGGCCGGGTGACGAAGGTGGTCGACGATTCCAACGAGATCGAGGTCGAGATCGCCCCGAATGTCCGCGTGCGGGTGGTGCGCACCATGGTCTCCGAGGTCCGCGTCAAGGGCGCGCCCGTCAAGGCGTCCTGAAGCACCGCTTGAGCGCGTCGGGCCAAGGGCCCGGCGCCAATGACGAAAAAGTCGGAACGGGCGGATGCTGCGCTTCTCGAAATCCAAGATCTTCGCGACCCTGGCGATCATCCTGATCGGCCTGAGCCTCGCGGTTCCGAGCTTCTTCTCGAAGGAGCAGCGCGAGGGCTTCGTCAAGGCGCTGCCGGCCTCGATCCAGTGGATGGTGCCGACGCGGGCGATCGTGCTCGGCCTCGACCTCCAGGGCGGTTCGCAGCTCCTGCTGGAGGTCGATCAGAACGACCTCGTCGGCGGCATGGTGAAGGGCCTGCGTGACGACGTGCGCCGCGTGCTCCAGCAGGAGGGCGTGCGGGCCGAGGGCGGCATCCAGACGCTGAAGCGCGGCGTGCAGGTGCGCGTGCCGGACGCGGCGGGCCGGGCCAAGGTGCTGCCGAAGCTGCGCGAACTGGCCCAGCCGATCCAGAACGCGCTGGTCGGCCCCGGCGGCGGCAGCACCCTCGACATCGCCGAGCAGCCCGACGGGCTGATCCAGCTCTCCTTCACCGATGCCGGCCTCACCGAGCGCACCCGCCGCGCCGTGACCCAGGGCATCGAGGTCATCCGCCGCCGCCTCGACTCCACCGGCACGCTGGAGCCCTCGATCCAGCAGCAGGGCGCCGACCGCATCCTGATCCAGGTGCCGGGCGAGCAGGATCCGAGCCGCCTAGAGGCGCTGCTCGGCTCCACCGCCAAGCTCGAATTCCGCATGCTCGCCGACTCGCCGTCCGGCGACGTCGATCTCCTGCCCAACAAGGACGAGGGCGGCGCCAAGGTGCCGGTGGAGCGGCGGGTGATGGCCGACGGCAGCGAGCTGACCGACGCCCAGCCGGCCTTCGACACGCAGACCCACGAGCCGATGGTGAGCTTCAAGTTCAACCTGAAGGGCGCCCAGAAATTCGGTCAGGCGACCTCGGAGAACGTCGGGCGCCGCATGGCGATCGTGCTCGACGGCGTGGTCCAGTCGGCCCCCGTGATCCGCTCGGCCATCACCGGCGGCTCGGGCCAGATCACCGGCAACTTTACCGTCCAGCAGGCCAACGACCTCTCGGTGCTGCTGCGCGCGGGCGCCCTGCCGGCCAAGTTCACCGTGGTCGAGCGCCGCGTCGTCGGCCCCGGCCTCGGCCGCGACTCGATCGAGGCCGGCACGCGGGCGACCATCGTCGCCGCGGTGCTGGTCGTGATCTTCATGTTCGCGACCTACGGCGTGTTCGGCTTCATCGCCAACATCGCGCTCTTCGTGCACGTCGGCCTCATCCTCGGCCTGATGTCGGTCTTGGAGGCGACGATGACGCTGCCCGGCATCGCCGGCATCGTGCTCACCATCGGCACCGCAGTCGATTCCAACGTGCTGATCTACGAGCGCATGCGCGAGGAGGCCCGCTCCGGCCGCTCGCTGGTCTCGGCGCTCCAGGCCGGCTTCGACCGGGCCTTCGCCACCATCGTCGACTCGAACTCGACCATGGCGATCGCCGCCATCATCCTGTTCTTCATGGGCTCCGGCCCGGTGAAGGGGTTCGCCGTGGTGTTCATCCTCGGCATCCTCACCACGGTCATCACGGCGGTGACGCTGACCCGCATGATGATCGCGCTGTGGTACAACACCTTCCGGCCGAAAGCCCTGCCGTTCTGATCGCTCCCGGCCTGCCGCGCGGCAGGCCGCCTCGCCCGTATGACGGAAGGCGCCGCGCCGCCTTCAGGCTCCGAGACCGACCATGCGCCTGCTTCGCCTCTGGCCCGATGAATCGCATTTCGACTTCATGCGGTTCCGGCGGTTCACCTTCCCGCTCTCGGCGCTCATCTCCGTGGCGACCGTGGTGCTGTTCCTCACCGTGGGGCTGAACTACGGCATCGACTTCAAGGGCGGCACCCTCGTCGAGCTGCAGGTCAAGCCCGGCCAGAAGGCGAACGTCGCCGAGATCCGCGAGACCGCCAACGGCTTCGGCTTCGGCGAGACCGAGGTGCAGGAGCTCGGCGGCGAGGGGCAGGTGCTGGTGCGCTTCCCCCTCCAGGCCGGCGAGCAGGGCCAGACCGTGGTGATGCAGAAGGCGCACGCCGCCTTCGACGCGCATTACGACTTCCGCCGCACCGAGACGGTGGGCCCCCGCGTCTCGGGCGAGCTGGTCCAGTCCGGCACCGTCGGCGTCGTGCTCTCGGTGCTGGCCGTGCTGCTCTACCTGTGGTTCCGCTTCGAACGTGAACTCGCGCTCGGCGCCATCGTCGGCACCCTGCACGACATCGTGCTCACGGTCGGCGTGTTCATCGTCACGGGCATCGAGTTCAACATGACCTCGATCGCCGCGATCCTGACCATCGTCGGCTACTCGCTCAACGAGACCGTGGTGGTGTTCGACCGCACCCGCGAGCTGATGCGCCGCTACAAGACCATTCCGGTGGTCGATCTCCTCAACCTGTCGATCAACTCCACCATGTCGCGCACGGTGATGACGTCGATGTCGACGATCCTGTCGCTCGTCGCGCTGGTGCTATTCGGCGGCGAGGCGATCAAGGGTTTTGCCGTGGTGATGCTGGCGGGCGTGGCGATCTGCACCTACTCGGCGATCTTCGTCTCGACGCCGTCGCTGATCTATATCGGTCTCACCCTTTCGGGCGCGAAGTCGGGCCAGCGCGAGTCCGGGCTGGCGCGGCCGCAGGCGGCGGAGTGAGCGGACGGTGAGCGACGCCCCGCGCCCCGGCGGCTTCCTGCCCGGCCGCCACGGCATCGACGCCTACGGCAACGGCGGTTTCCGCTTCGGCGATATGTCGCACCGGGGCTCGATCCTGATGCTGCCGTCCGGCGTCCACGCCTGGGAAGTGGAGCGGGCGGACGCCATCACCACGGCGAGCCTCGCAGCGGTGCTGGCCGAGCGGGAGGGAATCGAACTCCTGCTGGTGGGCACTGGCGCCGACATCGTGTTCCTGCCCGATCCTCTCCGGCAGCGCCTGAAGGCCGCGGGCATCGGCCTCGACGCGATGCAGACGGGGGCGGCGGCGCGCACGTACAACATCCTGGCCGCGGAGAACCGCAAGGTCGCGGCCGCGCTCATCGCCGTGCCGTAGTGCCGCCCGCGGGAGAACCGGCCGCGCTCGCGCGTTCACGAGGCACGCCGCTTGCGGCCGCTCCCGAACCACCCGACGCCGCATGAGCCCCGCTCCATGACGCCGCGCCCCGACGAGACCCGCACCGCGCCGAGCCCTCAGCCTGAGAGCGGCGGCGGCCTCGCCTTCGCCTTTCGCCATTGCGAGGAGCTGGTGCGCGAGGGCGACCCCGACCGCTACTTCGCCACCCTGTTCGCCCCGGCGGCCTTCCGGCCGCACCTGTTCGCGCTCTCGGCCTTCAGCCTCACGGTGGCCCGCGTGCGCGAGGCCGCGGGCAACCCGATGGCCGGCGAGATCCGCCTGCAATGGTGGCGCGACGCGCTCCAGGGCGAGGCGCGGGGCGACGTGCGGGCTAACCCCGTCGCGGCGGCGCTGGAGGACGCCATCGTCGCCCGCCGCCTCGGGCGTCAGCCCTTCGTCGATCTGATCGATGCCCGGGTGTTCGACCTCTACGACGACCCGATGCCGCGGGTGAACGATCTGGAGGGCTATTGCGGCGAGACCGCCGCTTCGCTGATGCGCCTCTCCGCCCTGGTGCTCGCCGACGGGGCCGAGCCCGGCGGCGCGGCGGCCGCGGGTCACGCGGGCGTGGCCTACGGCATCACCGGGCTGCTGCGGGCGCTGCCCTGGCACGCCCGCCAGGGGCAGGTCTACCTGCCCGGCGACCTCCTGCGGAAGAACGGCGTCACCCGCGAGGACGTGGTGTCGGGCCGCGGCGGCCCCGGCCTCGTGCGGACCTGCGCCGAACTGCGCGCGCTCGCCCGCCAGCACCTCGCCTCCTACGAGGCGGCGCGGAGCACCATCGCGCCCGCCGCGCGCGCCGCCTTCCTGCCCGCGGCGCTGGTCGAGCCCTACCTCGCCGCGATGGAGCGGCCGGGCTACGACCCGCTCAACACGTCGGTCGAGATCGCCCGCTGGCGCAAGATCTGGCGGCTGTGGCGGGCGGCGCGGCGCGCGTAATTTGAGTTCGATAACGAACCAGACTCCGAAATCATCCCGACGCCCGGCGACGATTGGCGAAAATTTACGGTCCGTTCATCCAGCCGCCCAATTATCATAGGATAATCGGGGGCTTAAGCCGTGAACGTCCGGATCAAACACACGCTCATCGGATTGGTGGGCGGCCTCTCCCTGGCGATCCTGGGGCAGGGGACCCTGAGTCTCACCCAGTTGCGGGCCGTCAACGCCAACGCGGTCGATCTGTCGGACAACTGGCTGCCGAGCGTGCGCGAACTCGGCGAACTCAAGTACCGGATCACCCGCCTGCGGCTGGTCGATGCCCGCTTCGTCACCGCGACCGAGCCGCACGCCGAACTGGTCAAGACCGGCGACGGGCGCCTCGCCGAGACCGAGGCGACGGCCACGCGCTACGTCCCGCTGATCGCGAGCGAGGAGGAGCGGGACGCCTGGACCACCTTCCGCAAGAACTGGAGCGACTATCTCACTGTGCGCAGCCAGCTCCAGGCGGCCTCGCTCGCGGGCGACCGGGGCCGGATGGTCGAACTGTTCGCGGCCTCGCGCACGAGCTTCGAGAGCGCGGTGAAGACCCTCGACCGGGGCACGGCCATCAACATCGAGGGCGGCGACCGCGCCCGGACGGCGGCGGCGGCCACCTACGACACCGCGATCGGGCTGACGGCGCTCCTCGGCGGCCTCGCCCTCGCCATCGGGCTCGCCGGCCTCGCCTTTGTGGTGCTCGGCCTCACCCGCCCGCTCGACCGCCTGATCGCGCGGATGCGGGCGCTGGCCGCGGGCGACGCGCAAGCCGCGGTGCCGTTCACCCGCCTCACCAACGAGATCGGGGCGATCGCGGGCGCGGTCGAGGCCTCGCGCGACAACATCCTGCGGACCCGCCAGTTGGAGGAGGACACCCGCCTCGCCCGTGCGAGCGCGGAGGAGCAGCGCAAGGCCGGCATGCGCCAGATGGCCGACGGGTTCGAGCGGGCGGTGGGCAGCATCGTCGGGACGGTGTCGTCGTCGGCGAGCGAACTGCAGGCGACGGCCCAGCAGATGACCGCGAGCGCGGCGCAGACCGCCGCGCGCTCCGGCTCCGTCGCGGCCTCGGCCGAGGAGGCCGCGACCAACGTCAACACCGTGGCGGCGGCGGCCGAGGAACTCGGCTCCTCGGTGCACGAGATCGGCCGGCAGGTCGGCAACTCGGCCGCGCTCGCCCAGACCGCCGTCGCCGAGGCCGACCGGACCGCGGCGCTGGTGCAGGCGCTCAAGCTCAGCTCGGCCAAGATCGGCGACATGGTCGGCCTGATCTCCAACATCGCCGCGCAGACCAACCTCCTGGCCCTCAACGCGACCATCGAGGCGGCCCGCGCCGGCGAGGCGGGGAGGGGCTTCGCCGTCGTCGCCTCCGAGGTGAAGGAGCTGGCCAGCCAGACGGCCAAGGCCACCGACGAGATCTCCGGCCAGATCGGCGCGATCCAGGGGGCGACCGATCAGGCGGTGATCGCCATCGGGGCGATCTCGGGCCGCATCCGCGAGATCGACACCATGAGCACCGGCATCGCGGCGGCGGTGGAGGAGCAGGGCGCCGCGACCCAGGAGATCGTGCGCAACGTGGCCCAGGCGGCGAGCGGGGCGAGCGCCGTCACGGGCAGCATCGTCGAGGTGGCCGAAGCCTCCGAGCAGACGGGCGCGGCGGCGACCCACGTGCTGTCGGCCTCCGCCGCCCTGTCGCGGCAATCCGAGCATCTCAGCGCCGAGGTCGCGAGCTTCCTCGCCCGCGTCCGCGCCGCCTGATCAGAGCCGCCGCCGGCCCGTGAAAAAATCCTTGTCGGTCAGGGCGGCGGCGATCACCGCCGCGAGCCCCGCATGGACGCCGATCGCGGCGAGCCCCGGATGGGCCAGCGACAGCATCAGCAGCCCGCCGCCGAGCGAGAGCGGCGGGCCGGCCACATAGGCAATCCCGCGCCACCCCTCCGCCGGCCGGGCGAGCCGCCACCACGACAGGCCCAGGGCGCAGGCCGCGAAGGCGAGCTTGAGGGCCGCCATGAACTGAAGCACGCGGGCGAGATCGGCCTCGACGGCACTCTTGGCCGTGGGATCGTAGGTCGCCAGCACGGCCCCGGCGGCGAGGAAGGCCGCGGCGAGGAGGAGGGTTCGGGGCCCGACGCGTCGGCGTGAGGCCGTGCCTGAAACCCCGATTGCCGGAACGTGCATCGCCATGACCGCCCGCCTCCTGATTGCGGGGCGATCCTACGCCGCGGATCGGGGGCTGTCGAATGTTCGAGGCGAGGACCGAGAGCCCGTGCCCAACCCCCACCGCCGTCATTCCGGGGCTCGCCGCAGGCGAGAACCCGGAATCCACGACTGGCCGCGACGCTTCTTTCAGCATCGCATCACGGGTGGATTCCGGGTTCCGCTTCGCGGCCCCGGAATGACGACGGTGCTTCTTCAGAACCGCGCCGTCAGAAACAACCGCAAATTCCGCCCCGGCAGCAGAATCTCGTCCTTCTTGAACGAGGCCGAGTTGCGGATGCGGTCGTCGAGCAGGTTGCGGCCCTGTAAGCCCAGCGTGATCTCGCTCGCCCCGTACACCGCCGGATCGAGCGGCTTCGTATAGCTGATCTCGGCGCGCAGATCGTCCCAGCCCGGCGTCGGCGTCTCGATCGGGGCGGTCTCGGTGTGGGCGAAGGCGTGGAGCAGGAAGACGCGGGCGTACCAGCCGTCGGCCCGCAGATAGGCGCCGCCGCCGACCCGGTGGGGCGGGATGCGCGGCACGAAGCTGCCGTTGTCGAACTGCGCGCGGACGAAATCGTACTGCGCGTCGAGCCCGATGAAGCCGTTGCCGACCGGGATCAGGTCGAGCTGGGCGCCGATCTCGGCGCCGTAGAACTGCGCGTTGGCCTGGGTGTAGACGATCTGGCGCAGTTCGTCCTCGGCGCCGCAGGTCGAGAACTCGTCGCCGCAGAACGTGCCGGTCTCGCGCTTGTAGATGAAGCCGGTGTAGCGGGTGACGTAGCCGGTGGCGTCGAGGCGGAGCGGCCCGACCGCGCGGCGGATGCCGAGTTCGAGGGTGCGGGCGCGCTCCAGCTTCAGGTTCGGGGCGCCGATCTCGAAGGTCTCGGTCGCCTCGTGGGGCCCGCGCGAATAGAGTTCGAGCACGGAGGGGCTACGCTCGACGTAAGATGCCGTCAGGCTGCCGACGAAGTCGCCCGGCAGGTCCTGCAGCACGCCGAAGCTCGCGCTCTTGGGGGCGAAGCGGCGGCGGCGGTCGAATTCCAGCGGATCGACCGGGCCGGGCAGGAAGTCGCCGGGGAAGTTCGTCGCGGTGCCGGTCGCCCGGCTGCCCTCAATGCGGCCCGCCGCCTGGAAGCGGGTGCCCGACGGCAGCGCCAGTTCCTCGAACACGTAGAGGGCGTTGGCCCGCGCGTCGGTCGGCGCGATGAGGCCGCCCGCCTCGCCCGAGGTGCCGAGCACCCGCCGGTCCGACTGGACGCCGACCGCGCCGGTGAGCACGCCGAACGACAGGTCCACCGGCACGTGCTGCGCCTCGACCCGGCCCTCGACCTCGCGGCTCTTGAAGGTCGAGCCGATGGCGCGAAGCCCATCGTCCTCCAGCCCGCTCTCGTTGTGCTTGTAGACCGAGCCGCCGGCCCAGAAGCGGATCACCGCGAAGGGCCCTTCGAGCGGCCGGTACTCGCCGCGGGCCAGCACCCGGTCCTGCACCGGGTCGAGCAGCACGCGCCGCTCCGCCGAGCCGCCGCCGGGGATGCCGTAGAGCGCGTCGTAATGGCTGTAGGAGATGCCCACAAAACCGCGGTCGCCGATCACCGAGATGCCGACCGCGCCGCCCTGCGACCGGTATTGCGAGTTCGTCTGGATGCCGGCGGGCGTGTTGTAGCTGTCGCCCTGGCTGCGGAAGCCGTCGGCGTGGACGGCGATGCCGTCGCCGCCCGCATCCACGCTGGCCGCGGTGTTGTAGCCGTTGTCGACGCTGGAATAGCCCGTCGTCACCCGGCCGGCGACGCCGCCGACGGGGATGAAGGTCGGCACCCGGTTGTTCTCGGCGGCCACCACGCCGCCGATCGCCTGGCTGCCGTAGCGGAGCGCGGCGGGGCCGCGCACCACCTCGATCCGGTCGGTGGCGATCGGGTTGATCGGCACCGCATGGTCCTCGGACAGCTCCGAGACGTCGCCGATGCCGACGCCGTTCTCCTGGATGCGCACGCGGGTGTTGTCGAGGCCGCGGATGATCGGGCGCGAGGCGGCGCCCGGCGCGAAGGTCGATGCCGACAGGCCGGGCTTGTCGAACAGGGCGTCACCGAGCTGCGTCGGCTGCGAACGCTCGATCTCGGAGCGCGTCACCACCGTCACCGACGAGAACGAATCGGTCACCACCGGCAGCACGCCGGTCGGAATCCGCAGCGGCCCCTGCGGCGAGGCGCCGGCCACGGGCTTGGCCGCCGGCTGGACCGGGCTCGCGGCGACGCTCAGCTCCTCCAGCGTCGTCGATTGTTGCGCGAAGGCCGGCACTGCCCCGCCGGACAGGATCGTCCCGGCCAGCAGCATGCCCCGCCCCGTCCGCCTCGCCGCCGACCGCATCACGCCTCGCTCAACACGTTATAATGTTTCATCGCGCGGATGTGACACTGTTACAAGCGCGAAGGAGCCCCGGTAACGCGCGGGCGGACAAGCGTTGCCGTAAAGCCGCACTCCCGCCCCGCGTGCGGGCGCGCACGGGGCGCATGAAGGTGAGCCGGCCAAAGGCCGCAGGCGGCCCCGCGCCGCTTGAACCGCGGCCGGCCCGCGGCAACATGCGACGGACATGACCGCTGCCCTTCTCGCGAGCCTGCGCCTCGCCAGCCTCACCCTCCTCCTCGTCCTCGTGCTGGCCTTCCTGCTGCCGCTCGCGACCCATGCCCTGTGGTGGAACGCCAAGGGCGGGCGGGCCGAGAGCTGGTCCTCGGCCGACTGGTCGAGCGCGGGCCTGCTGCCGCCGCCTTCCGCCGCGCCGGAGGCGATGGTGCGGGTCTACGCCGCCCGCGTCGGGCGCTGGCGGGGTATTTTTGCCCATCACAGCTGGGTGGTGACGAAGGAGGCGGGGGCGTCGCGCTACACCCGTTACGACGTGGTCGGCTGGGGCCCACCGGTGCGGACCGACGCCTACGCCCCGGATGGGCGCTGGTTCGGCAACGACCCGGAGCCGGTGCTGGCCCTCGACGGGGCGGCGGCGGCGCGCGCGATCCCGGCGATCCGCGCCGCGGTGGCCGACTACCCGCACCGCAGCCTCGGCTCGTACCGGGCGTGGCCGGGGCCGAACTCGAACACCTTCGCGGCCCACGTCGTCGCGGCGATTCCCGACAACGACGTGCC
Organism: Methylorubrum subtropicum; assembly: GCF_038442325.1. Taxonomy (NCBI): domain Bacteria; kingdom Pseudomonadati; phylum Pseudomonadota; class Alphaproteobacteria; order Hyphomicrobiales; family Methylobacteriaceae; genus Methylorubrum; species Methylorubrum subtropicum. Next base: position 12,964 of record NZ_JBBXMW010000025.1, read on the forward strand.
GCTGCCGCCGACCGCGCTCGGCAAGGACTGGACCCCGCCGGGCCGTTTCCTGGAAGTCACCCCGAGCCACACGGGCCTGCGCCTGTCGCTCCAGGGCTATGCCGGACTGACGATCGGCTGGGTCGACGGCTTCGAGATCAACCTCTTGGGCGCGGTCGCCGGCCTCGACTGGCGCCGCCCGGCGCTGAAGCTGCCGGGCTGGGGGCGGATCGCCCTGATCCCGGGTGGGAGCGACACCGCCCGTCCAGAGCCGGCCCGCCGGCCCGACCCGGTCTCCGGCTAACGGGTTCCCAAAGGGGTCACCCCTTTGGCGGGCGTCGGGCAGAGCCCGACGAGGGGCTTGCCGTGACCGCTATCGTGCGGAAAAGCGGGCCCATGCCCGACCTCACGATCCGCCCCGCCGAGCCCACCGACCACGACGCGATCTGGGCGATCCTCGAACCCATCCTGCGGGCCGGCGAGGCCTTCGCGCTGCCCCGCGACTGGGACCGGGCGCAGGCGCTGGCCTACTGGTTCGCGCCCGGCCACCACGTCCACGTCGCGCTAGACGGGGAGGCGGTGGTCGGCTCCTACTACATCCGCGCCAACCAGCTCGGCGCGGGCGACCACGTCGCCAACGGCGCCTACGCGACGCATGCCCAAGCGACCGGCCGGGGCGTCGCACGGGCCATGGGGCTGCACTCGTTCGCGACCGCGCGAAGCCTCGGCTTCACGATGATGCAGTTCAACATCGTGGTGGCGACCAACACCCGCGCGGTGGCGCTCTGGACCGGCCTCGGCATGCGCGAGATCGGCCGCCTGCCGGGCGTGTTTCGCCATCCCGCCCACGGGCCGGTCGATGCCCTGGTGATGCACCGGGTGCTGTAGGCGTCAGGCCGCGCCGCGCAGTTCCAGATAGCGGCAGGCGAGCCCGACGAGGCGGGGGACCGCGTGACTCTTGGCGTAATAGGCAACCATGCGCCGCGACACGCCGAGTTGGACGGCGGCGGCATCGTAGGTCAGGCCGTTGCGCTCCAAGAAGGCGGCGAAGTCGAGATTGGTCATCGTCTCCTCGGCCAGCTCTTCGAGGCTGTCCGCGCCGATGTCGAGATCGGGATGGCCCGGCCAGACGATCGAGACGCCGCCCTCGCCGAGCCGCATTGCGGCGAACAGGGCCGCGTCCTCCCGCAGCGGGCGAAACACCTTGAAGGTGAGGAGGATCGGGGCGAGGTCGATCACGTCGCGCCGGCCGGCGCGGGCGCCCTCGGCCCAGGTGAGCGCCACGCCGTAAGGCTCCTCCGCGGGCTCGACCGCGGCGAGGCGCGGCAGGGGATCGCCGACCGCGATTAGGTCAGTCGCGCTCATTGAGACGCCTCCACTCGGCCATCAACTCGTCCGTTCGCCCGCCGGCCCAAGCCACCACCTCGGCCAGGGCCCGCCGTGTGATCGTGCCCCGCATGACCCGCAGATCCCGAATCCCGACGAGGGCATGGAAATCCGCTCCGACGACGTGGAAATGCGGCGGGGCATGATCGCGCGAGCGCAACTCGACACGGAAGCCATCGAAGGATGCGTAGGTCGGCACGTCGAGCGATCCGGGATGTCCCGACTATGGTGCAACCATTGCACCTGCACAAGACACGAAAGCGCCGCCGGCTCCCTGACACGTCCCGCCCGATCCGCACCGTTCGAGGCTTCGCCGTATTGAATCCGCTCCGCTTGCGGACATCATAGTCCCACGCGGTCGCGAACCGGCCGCTTGGGGATGACGGCCTTGAGCTTCCTGATCTGCCTCGCGGCGCTCTTCTTCCTGATGGGGATCGCCTATCGCGGCTTCTCGGTGATCCTGTTCGCGCCGGTCGCCGCCATGGGGGCGGTGCTGCTGACCGATCCGGCCGCGGTGCCGACTTTGTTCTCCGGCCTGTTCATGGAGAAGCTGGTCGGCTTCCTGAAGCTGTACTTTCCCGTGTTCCTGCTCGGCGCCGTGTTCGGCAAGCTCGTGGAGATTTCCGGGTTCGCCCGCTCCATCGTCGGCGCGGTGACGGGGCTGCTCGGGGAGGGCAGGGCGATCGTCGCCATCGTGCTGGTCGGCGCGATCCTGACCTATGGCGGCGTGTCGCTGTTCGTGGCGGTGTTCGCGGTCTATCCCTTCGCCGCCGAGCTGTTTCGGCGCTCGAACATCCCCAAGCGCCTGATCCCCGGCACGATCGCCCTCGGCGCCTTCACCTTCACCATGGACACGCTGCCGGGCACGCCGCAGATCCAGAACATCATCCCGGCCTCGTTCTTCAAGACCGACGCCTACGCCGCCCCGGTCCTCGGCATCCTCGGCGCGCTCTTCGTGTTCGGGCTCGGGATCACCTATCTCGAATGGCGCCGCCGCCGGGCGGGCGACGAGGGCTACGGCGAGGGTCATTCCAACGAGCCGCAGGCGGTGGAGGACCGGGTCGTCATCCACCCGCTGGTGGCGATCCTGCCGCTCCTCATCGTCGGAATCGGCAACAAGCTCCTGCTCGGCTGGATCACGGCGGCCTACGGCGAGACCGCGAGCGCGGCCCTCACCCCCGAGATGGCCGCCCACCCGGTCACCGTGCCGGTCAAGGCGGTGGCGGCGATCTGGGCGGTGGAGGGCGCGCTGCTGCTCGGCATCCTCGCCACCGTCATCCTCGGGTATCGCAACCTCGCGCCCCGCTTCGTCGAGGGCTCGAAGGCGGCGGTGGCCGGCTCGCTCTTGGCCGGCATGAACACCGCCACCGAATACGGCTTCGGCGCGGTGATCGCCGCGCTGCCCGGCTTCAAGACGATCTCGGACGCGCTCTCGGCGATCCCGAACCCGCTGATCAACGAGGCGGTGACGGTCAACGTGCTGGCCGGCGTCACCGGCTCGGCCTCGGGCGGGCTGTCGATCGCGCTGGGCGCGCTGTCCGGCCGCTTCGTCGAGGCGGCGCAATCCGCCGGCATCCCGCTGGAGGTGATGCACCGCGTCGCCTCCATGGCGAGCGGCGGCATGGACACGCTGCCCCACAACGGCGCCGTCATCACGCTTCTGGCCGTCACCGGCCTCACCCACCGCCAGTCCTACGGCGACATTTTCGCGATCACCGTCATCAAGACGCTGGCCGTCTTCTTCGTGATCGGGGTCTACTACCTGACCGGCTTGGTGTGAGCGCTGGCACCGCCCTTGCTCATCCGGCCGGAACGAGGGGGCAGAGCCGATGACCACCACCACAGCCGCCGCTTTGCCGGCGACGCGCACGCCGCTGCACAAGTCGCTGTTCGCGCAGGTGATCGCGGGGCTGCTCGCCGGCATCCTGCTCGGGCTCGTGGCGCCGGACTTCGCCAAGAGCCTGAAGGTGTTGAGCGACGCCTTCCTCAAGCTGATCTCGATGATCGTCGCGCCGATCGTGTTCTGCGTCGTCGTCCACGGCATCGCGGGCGCGGGCGACCTCAAGAAGGTCGGGCGGGTGGGCGTGAAGGCGCTGATCTATTTCGAGGTGATGACCACGGTCGCGCTCGTGCTCGGCCTCGTGCTGGCCTGGGTCGCCGGGCCCGGCCACGGCATGAACATCGATGTCGCGAGCCTCGACGCCAAGGCGCTGGGCCAGCACGCCGACAACGCGCAGAAGCTTCAGGGCGGGGGCATCTCGGCCTTCCTGCTCGACGTGATCCCCAAGACCGTGTTCGATGCGCTCGCCCGCAACGATGTGCTGCAGGTGCTGTTCTTCGCCGTCCTGTTCGGGGCGAGCCTGTCGCTCGTCGGCGGCGAGAAGGGGCGGGCGGTCTCCGATATGATCGACGCGCTCAGCGTCGTGCTGTTCAAGGCGATGGGCCTGATCGTGCGGGTGGCCCCGCTCGGCGTGATGGGCGCCGTCGCCTACACCGTCGGGCGCTACGGCATCGGCTCGCTGACGCAGCTCCTGTCGCTGGTCGCCCTGTTCTACGCCGCGGTCGCCGTGTTCGTGTTCGGGGTGCTCGGCGCGGTGATGCGGCTGTCGGGCCTCAGCCTGTGGAAGTTCCTGCGCTACCTCAAGGCCGAACTCACCATCGTGCTCGGCACCGCCTCGTCGGATGCGGTGCTGCCGCAGATCATGCGCAAGCTGGTGCATCTCGGCGTGAAGGATTCCACCGTCGGCCTCGTGGTGCCGACGGGCTACTCGTTCAACCTCGATGCCTTCTCGATCTACCTGACGCTCGCCGTCGTCTTCATCGCCCAGGCGACCAACACGCCGCTGTCGTTCGGTGACCTGATGCTGGTGCTCGGCGTCTCGCTGGTCACCTCCAAGGGTGCGCACGGCGTGCCGGGCTCGGCCATCGTGATCCTGGCCGCGACCCTCAACGCGGTGCCGGCGATTCCCGCGATCGGCCTCGTGCTGGTGCTCTCGGTCGATTGGTTCATCGGCATGGCCCGGGCGCTCGGCAACCTCATCGGCAATTGTGTCGCCACCGTCGTGGTCGCCGCCTGGGAGGGCGACCTCGATCGGGAGCGGGCGCGCCGGGTGCTGGACGGGGAGGCGGTGGACGTGACGGCGGGGTAGGGCGGGCTCACCTCGCGCGGAGCCTGTTTGACCGGCTCATCCCACCCAATTCCCTCATCGTGAGGTGCTGAGCGTCAGCTCAGCCTCGAAGGAGGGCTCCGGTGTATCGCGCGATCCGCTGGAGCCCTCCTTCGAGGCCGCTGACGCGGCACCTCAGGATGAGGGTGAGGATGGGATGGCGCAGAGTCGAACCGGCTCTCGGAGCGCCCCCTTCAGCCCGCACTTCCCGCCTTCTGCCGCCGGGTCGGGTGGGTCATCGCTTCGAGTTCGAGCAGCTGGTCGAGCTGGGCCCGCGTGAGCAGCCCCTCTTCCAGCACGAGGTCGGCGACCGGGCGGTTCTCCTTGAGGGCGCGACGGGCCACGGGGGAACTCGCCTCGTAGCCGAGCGTCGGCGCCAGCGCCGTGACGAGGCCGACCGAGCCCTCGACGCAGCATCGTCTTTTTCCGAAAGCCGGAAACCACCTTTCGGGACGATGCTCCGGTGCGGAGTCCGGAGGAGAGCAGGCGCAGATCGTGGCAGATCTTCGAGAGCTTGACCGCGACGCGCTTGAGCGTGCCGGAGTCCTTGTTTGGGCGCTGTCGCTACGGATGCCTGTCACGGGGCGTGATTCGAGCGGACGCGGTTCGAGCGGGGTGTCTGAATGCGGCACACCCTTCGATCGCCTCCGGCCGATCACGGCGCATGCCGTGCAGCCTCCGCGCCCCGCCCGAAGTTGGGCTTGCCCGACTTCGGACTTTGCTGGCTGACCTCGGACAAGCCCGGGATCAGTCGGGGAGGGGGCTTCGGCGACCCTGTCGTCGCCGAAGCGAGAGGGCAGCCGAAGGTGAGGGGGCGATTTTGAAAGAGCCTCATCCGTCGAGGCCCCCTCACCGCCGCTGCGGCTTCGCCTCCGCTTCCTTCATGGACGACGAGGTCCATGAAGGCCTCTCCCCGCGTGCGAGGAGAGGGGAATGCGGCGGATCAACCGAGAACGGGCCTTACGGCGCGATCTCGTTGCCCGTGTAGTCGATGTTCCCCGAAGCACCCTTCTTCCACTCGTAGATCACGTAGTCGGGCCGGGTGATGTCGCCCTTCTTGTCGTAGCCGATCTCGCCGAGCACCGTCGGGGTCGGCTTGCCCTGGTGCAGGTAGGCGGCGAGCTTCTCGCCTTCGGTCGAGCCGGTGGCCTCGATGGCCTTCGCCAGAATCTGCACCGCGGCGTAGGCGTAGAGGGTGTAGCCCTCGGGCTCGATGTTCTTCGCCTTGAAGGCCGCCACCACGTCCTTGGCCGCGGGCTTGTTGCGGGGGTCCGGCGGGAAGGTGGTGAGCGTGCCTTCCGCCGCGGGGCCGGCGATGGCGACCAGTTCCTTGTCGACCATGCCGTCGCCGCCCATCAGCGGCGCCTTGAGGCCCTGGTCGCGCATCTGGCGGATGATCAGGCCGGCCTCGGTGTAGTAGCCGCCGAAATAGAGCAGATCGATGCCGTTCTGCTTCAGCTTCGACACCAGCGCCGAATAGTCCTTCTCGCCCGGGTTGATGCCCTCGACCATGGTCTCCTTGCCGCCCTTGGCCTTGTAAGCCTTGAGGGTCTCGTCGACGAGGCCCTTGCCGTAGGGGGTCTTGTCGTGGACGAAGGCGATCTTCTTGCCCTTCAGCGTCACCGCGAGGTACTCGCCGGCGAGCGCCCCCTGCTGGTCGTCGCGGCCGCAGGTGCGGAAGGTGTTCCACATGCCGCGCTCGGTGAACTTCACGTTGGTCGAGCCGGGGCTGATCTGGATGATGCCGGCGTCGAGATAGACGTCGGAGGCCGGGATCGAGACGCCCGAGTTGAAGTGGCCGACCACCATCTTCACCCCTTCCGAGGCGAACTTGTTGGCGACCGACACGCCCTGCTTGGGGTCGGAGGCGTCGTCGCCGCTGGAGAGCTCGAACTTCTGGCCCTTCACGCCGCCGGCCCTGTTGATGTCCTCGACCGCCTGGACGACGCCGTTTCGCACCTGCGCCCCGAAGGCGGCGCTGTTGCCGGTGAGCGGGCTGCCGACCCCGATCTTGATCTGGGCCTGCGCGGCGCCGCTCAGGCCGAGGCCGAGCACGAGGCCGGCCAGGAGTGTGAATCGCTTCATGGTGTCCCCCCGAAAATCGACAATCACGGCCGCCCCGCCTCCGGGCGTTCGCGCCACGTGAACGGCCCGGTGCGGGCGTAGAGCCAGCGGTACTGCGTCGTCATCTGCCGCGTCCGCGTCATGCGGAAGGCCACCGAGCCGATGGCGAGCACCACCAGCGCGTCGATGGCGAAGTAATGAACCGACAGCAGCGTCCCCGAGAACAGCGCGAAGTGGATGAAGCGCACCGCCGCCGCCACGCCGAGCAGCGCCGGCAGGCAGGCCAGATAGGGCCGCCAGCCCCGCGCCACGGCGCGGGCCGCCATCCAGCCGGCCCAGCCGCCCATCGCCACGGTGACGAGGAGGAAGGGCAGGATCGACTCCGACTCGTGCAGAACGCCCTGCATCACGCCTGGACCCCCTCCCCGGCTTTCGCCGCCGGGGCGTGGCCGCCCTCAAGATAGGCGGCCTTGATCGAGGGATCGTCAAGCAATGCGCGGGCCGGGCCGCTCAAGGTGATGCGGCCGTTGACCAGCACGGAGCCGCGATGCGCGAGCTTCAGGGCGTGATAGGCGTTCTGCTCGACGAGGAAGATCGTCATCCCCTCCTCGCGGTTCAGCGCCGAGATCGCGGAAAAAATCTGCTTCACCACCAGCGGCGCGAGGCCGAGCGAGGGTTCGTCGAGCATCAGCAGGCGCGGCCGGCTCATCAGGGCGCGGCCGATGGCGAGCATCTGCTGCTCGCCGCCCGACATCGTGCCGGCGCGCTGGCTCAGGCGCTCCTTGAGTCGGGGGAACAGGGTGCAGACTTTTTCCAGGTCCTGCGCGAAGTAGCGGCCGCCGTGCAGCGCGGCGCCCATCTGCAGGTTCTCCTGCACGCTCATGCGGGGAAACACCCGCCGCCCTTCCGGCGACTGGGCGAGGCCGAGACGGGCGATGGCGTGGGTGGGGCGGGCAGTGATGTCCTCGCCCGCGAAGGCAATCGTGCCGGAGCGGGCGCGCGGCGCCCCGAACACCGTCATCATCAGGGTCGATTTGCCGGCCCCGTTGGCGCCGATCAGGGTGACGATCTCGCCCTCGTTCACGTCGAGATCGACGCCGCGGAGCGCGGCGACGCTGCCGTAATAGGCCGAGACGTTGCGGAGGCTCAGGAGCGGGGCGCTCACGCGCGCGCCTCCTCGGCCACGGGGATCGTCAGCCCGACCTCGGCATCGACCTGGGCCACCTCCTCGTCCTCGACGCCGAGATAGGCGGCGATGACCTTGGGGTCCTCGCGGATCTCCCGCGGCGGGCCGTCGGCGATCTTCTTTCCGTAATCCAGCACGACGACGTGGTCGGAGATCTCCATCACCACCGCCATGTCGTGCTCGATCAGCAGCACGGAGGTCGCGTGCTCGTCGCGGATGTGACGCAGGAGCCGGGCGAGGTCGGCCGATTCCCGCGGGTTGAGGCCCGCCGCCGGCTCGTCGAGGCAGAGGAGTTCGGGGCCGGTGCACATGGCCCGCGCGATCTCCAGCCGGCGCTGGTCGCCGTAGGGCAGGTCGCCCGCCGGATCGTCGGCGCGGCGGAGCAGATCGATCCGCTCCAGCCACGCGCTCGCCTTGGCCACCGCCGCGGCTTCCGCCCGGCGGTAGCCCGGCAGGCCGAGGAGCCCGAGCAGGGTGTAGCCCGAGGCGCGCATCAGGGGGGCGTGCTGGGCCACCATCAGGTTCTCCAGAACGGTCATGCCGGAGAACAGGCGGATGTTCTGGAACGTGCGCGCGACCCGCGCCCTGCGGTTCACCGCGTGGTTCGGCAACCGCTCCAGGAGGTGGCTGGCGCCGTCGGCGTGGCGGAGCGTCAGCATGCCCTCGCTCGGCCGGTAGAAGCCGGTGATGCAGTTGAACACGGTGGTCTTGCCGGCCCCGTTCGGGCCGATCAGCGCGGTGATGTCGCCGCGGCGCGCCTTGAACGAGAGGTCATCCACGGCGGTGAGGCCGCCGAAGCGCATGGTGAGGTGATCGACGGTGAGGACGGCTTGCGGGTCGTCGGGGCGGCGCGTGGCCATCAGCCGTGGCCCTCGCGCACGAGGTCCTTGCCGATCGCCTTGCGTCGGCCCAGCGCGACGGTCGGCATCCGGTCCGAGATGAGGCCGCGGGGGCGCCAGATCATCATCGCCACCATGGCGAGGCCGAACAGCAGCAGGCGGAACTCGTTGGGGTCGAAGCCCTCGCCGAACACGGCCTTGAGGAAGCCGAGGTTGCGCAGGAGTTCCGGCCCGCCGACCATGGCGACGGCGGCGACCGCGACGCCGAGCTGGCTGCCCATGCCGCCGAGCACGACGATCGCCAGGATGATCGCGCTCTCGAGGAAGTTGAAGCTCTCGGGGCTGACGAAGCCCTGGCGCACGGCGAAGAACGAGCCGGCGAAGCCCCCGAACATGGCACCCAGCGCGAAAGCGGTGAGCTTGGTCTTGGTGGTGTCGATGCCGAGCGAGCGGCAGGCGATCTCGTCCTCGCGCAGGGCCTCCCAGGCGCGGCCGATGGGGAGACGGCGCAGGCGCAAGGTGACGAGGCTGGTGATCAGCGCGAGCGCCAGGATCAGGTAGTAGAGGAACACGATCCGGTGCATCGGATCGAAGGGCAGGCCGAACAGGGCGGAGAAGCCATCGGGCCCGGCCTTGAACGGCACCCCGAAGAAGGTCGCGCGGGGGATCGAGGAGATGCCCGCCGAGCCGCCGGTCACGTCGGTCCAGTTGATCAGGACGAGGCGGATGATCTCGCCGAAGGCGAGCGTGACGATGGCGAGGTAGTCGCCCCGCAGGCGCAGGACGGGGAAGCCCAGCATCACCCCCCACAGGCCGGCAAACAGCCCGGCGAGCGGCAGGCAGACCCAGAACGACAGGCCGAACACCGTCGAGAGCAGGGCGTAGGAATAGGCCCCGACCGCGTAGAAGGCGACGTAGCCGAGGTCGAGCAGGCCGGCGAGCCCGACGACGATGTTGAGCCCCCAGCCGAGCATCACGTAGGTGAGGATCAGGATGCCGAGATCGATCCAGTAGCGCGCGGGCGACAGGCCGCCGCTGGCGAGCGCCGCGATCAGCGGCAGGAACAGGGCAAAGCCCACGAAGAGCGGCAGGCCGAGGCGCGACAGGCGCTGCCCGGCGTTGGGTTCGGCGCCGACCGGCTCTGTGGCCTGATGCGGCGAAGGGGTGAGCGCGACGCGCGCGGCGCGGCGCTCCAGCACGAGGCGCTGCACCAGCCGGACAGTGAAGACCGCGGCGACGAGCCCCGCGACGAGGCCCCAGCGGGGCGTCAGCGCGAGCCCGTCGGAGCCGAGATCGGTGCGGTGGCTGACGATCGGGATGCAGAGGCCGAGCGCCACCAGGGCGAACAGGCCGGCATCCTTGAGAATCGCGGCGGGCGGCGAGGCGGTGGCGGCCATCAGACCTTCTCGACCTCGGCCCGGCCGAGCAGGCCCGAGGGCATGAAGATCAGGACGATGGCGAGGATCGAGAAGGCGGCCACGTCCTTGTACTCGATGGAGAAGTAGGCCGACCAGAAGGTCTCGATCAGGCCGATGATCAACCCGCCGATCACGGCGCCGGGCAGCGAGCCGATGCCGCCGAGCACGGCCGCGGTGAACGCCTTCACGCCGGGCACGAAGCCGTCGGAGAACGAGACCACGCCGTAATAGAGCAGGTAGAGCAGCCCTGCGACCGCCGCGAGCACCGCGCCGAGCACGAAGGTGAGGGAGATGGTGCGATCCACGTCGATCCCGAGCAGGGCCGCCATCTTCCGGTCCTGCTCGCAGGCGCGCTGCGCCCGGCCGAACGGCGTGCGCTGGACGAGGTACCAGAAGCCCAGCAGCAGCACGCTGGTCACCGCCATGATCAGGATCTGCTTGTAGGAGAGCGTCACGGCGTAGCCGTCGCGCTCGAACAGGGTCAGCCCGCCGTCGAGCAGCGAGGGCAGCGCCTTGTTGCGCGCGCCTTGGGCCACCTGCACGAAGTTCGACAGGAAGATCGACACGCCGATGGCCGAGATCAGCGGCGCCAGCCGGAACGAGCCGCGCAAGGGGCGGTAGGCGATGCGCTCGACGGAAAAACCCCAAAGCGCGGTCAGCGCCATGGTGATGACGAGCACCGCGAGGAAGGCGAGCGCCACCGAGGAGATGCCGAGCGCGGTGAGCACGAGGAAGCTGATCAGCGCGATGAAGGTCGAGACCATGAAGACGTCGCCGTGGGCGAAGTTCACCATGCCGATGATGCCGAACACCATCGTGTAGCCGATGGCGATCAGGCCGTAGATCGAGCCCAGCGTCAGGCCGTTGATGAGCTGCTGTACGAACACGTCCATGCGGCGGCGGTCTCGGGTCTCTCGTGACGGTGGCGCCCGGCGCGTCGCCGGAAGGTGCGTCCCGGCGACAGCCGGACCCCGCGCAGGGCGCGAGCGTAGCCGCCGGAATCGCCTACGGGAAGGGCCGTCCTGCGGCTTCCGCGCGTCGGCGCCTGACCATCGTCGCGGCAAATGCTGACAAAGGCGGCAAAAGATATCCCGCGTCGGGCCTCCGTTAAGGGATCGAGAACTCCGCAGCGGCCCATCGTGCTGAATCATCAGGCAGATCAGGAGACCGCGACATGGCCCGGCTTTCATCGATCCGTGGGAAGCTCGGCGCCGGTTTCGCGCTGATGGTCGCCCTGGTGGCGGGGCTCGGGGCGCTCTCCCTGTGGGAGATGCGGCAGATCCATGCCGCGGCGGAGGATCTGCGCGCGCAGCGCCTGCCCGCGACGCAGCGGCTCGGCAAGATTCAGGTCCTAGTGCTGCGCCAGCGGGTCAACGGCGGGCGCCTCATCTCCGCGGACACGCCCAAGCTGCGCGCCGAGGTCGCCGCGACGGTCGCCAAGCGCGACGGCGAACTCGCCGCGTTGCGGGAGGAACACCTGAAGCAGCCCGCCACGGCTGAGGTCGCCGCCCTGTTCGCGGCCTTCGAAACGCAGTGGCAGGCCTATACCGGCCTCCAGGCCGAGATCGCCGCCAAGGCTCAGGACGGCGACCTCGCCGGGGCGCAGCGCGTCTACAACACCACCATGTCCACCGGCATCAGCGCGGTGCTGAGCGAATTGCAGAAGCTCGTCGAACTCAACGAGGCCGAGGCGCGGCTGAGCGGCGAGGCTGCGCAGGCGGCCTACGCGCAGGCCTTCGTGCTCACGGCGTTGTTCGTCGGCCTCGCGAGCCTCGCGGCGATCGCGGCCGCCATCGGGCTCGGGCTGCATGTCGGGCGCCCGCTGCGTGCCATGACGGCGACGATGGGGCGGCTGGCCGCGGGCGACGCCACCGTGGCGATCCCAGCTGTCGGCCGCCGCGACGAGATCGGCGCCATGGCGGCGGCGGTGCAGGTGTTCAAGGACAACCTGATCCGCACCCGCGCGCTGGAGGAGGAGACCGCGCTTGCCCGCGCCGAGGCCGAGGTGCAGCGTCGCGCCGCGACGCGGGCCATGGCCGACGGTTTCGAACGGGCGGTCGGCGGGCTGATCGGCGGCGTCGCCTCCGCGGCGGCCCAGCTCCAGGCGACCGCGCAGGGCATGGCCGGCACCGCCGACCAGACCGCCCGCCGCTCGCTCGCGGTCGCCGCCGCCGCCGAGGAGGCCGGGACCAACGTCACCACCGTGGCGGCAGCGGCCGAGGAACTCGGCTCGACGGTGGGCGAGATCGGCCGTCAGGTCGACGGCTCGGCCGCGCTCGCACAGGCCGCCGTGGGCGAAGCCGGCCGCAGCGCCGCCCTGGTGAAGGAGCTGAGCGGCGAGGTCGCCCGCGTCGGCGACATCGTCACGATGATCTCGGCCATCGCCGGCCAGACCAATCTGCTCGCGCTCAACGCCACGATCGAGGCGGCCCGCGCCGGGGAGGCGGGCCGCGGCTTCGCGGTGGTCGCGGCGGAGGTGAAGGAACTGGCGAACCAGACCGCGCGGGCCACCGGCGAGATCACCGACCAGATCGGCCGCATCCAGGCCTCGACCGGTCAGGCGGTCTCGTCCATCGACGGCATCGCGGGCCGCATCCGCGAGATCAGCGGCATGGCGACCGGCATCGCCGCGGCGGTGGAGGAGCAGGGCGCGGCGACCCAGGAGATCGCCCGCAACGTCGCCCAGGCCGCCCTCGGCACGGCGGAAGTCACCGGCAACGTCGCGGGCGTCGCGGGCGCGGCGGAGGAGACGGGGGCGGCCGCCGCCCAGGTGCTGGCCTGCGCCACCGAGCTGTCGCGCCAATCCGAGCGGCTCGGCAGCGAGGTCGATCGCTTCCTGGCGGGCGTGCGCGCGGCCTGATTCTTTTTTAGGGGGCCGACCGCCCTCCCAGGCTTTCTGCGGACGTTCGGAGAGGGCGCGCACAACTCGGCTTGCGCGTGGCCTCCATCCTGCTTCACTCTTCTCCCCGAGGAGCCGGCTGCATTCGACAAGGCCGGCCCGTGGAGAGACCCGATGAAGTCCACCCGGCTGACGACCCTGATCTTCGTCGGAATGGTGCTCGGAATCCTCGTCGGCTACCTGTGCAGCATCACTTGGCCCGATCCGCAGACCGCCAAGGAAATCTCGGGCTACATCGCCCTGATCTCGGACATCTTCCTGCGGCTGATCAAGATGATCATCGCGCCGCTGGTGTTCTCCACCCTCGTCGTCGGCATCGCCCACATGGGCGACACCGCCTCCGTCGGCCGCGTCGGCGGCAAGGCCTTGCTGTGGTTCGTCGGCGCCTCGTTCTGCTCGCTGGCGCTCGGGCTCGTCCTCGTCAATCTGCTGCAGCCCGGCCACAACCTGAACCTGCCGCTGCCCGACACCGGTGCGGGCACGGGCATCAAGACCGCCTCGCTCTCGCTCAAGGACTTCGTCACCCACCTCGTGCCCAAGAGCGCCGTCGAGGCGATGGCCAACAACGAGATCCTGCAGATCGTCGTGTTCTCGATCTTCTTCGGCGTCGCCCTCGCCGCGCTCGGCGAGAAGGGCAAGGCGCTGGCCCACGGCGTCGAGCAGCTCGCCGAGGTGATGCTGAAGGTCACCGGCTACGTGATGAACTTCGCCCCGCTCGCGGTCTTCGCGGCGGTCGCCGCGACGATCACCACGCAGGGCATCGGCGTGCTCGTCACCTACGGCACCTTCCTCGTCGAGTTCTATCTCAGCCTGTCGGTGCTGTGGCTGGTGCTGCTGGCAGCCGGCGCGCTGCTCGTCGGCGTGAACGGCCTCAAGCGGCTGATCGGCCTGATCAAGGAGCCGTTCGTGCTCGCCTTCTCGACCGCGTCGAGCGAGGCGGCCTACCCCAAGACCCTGGCGAACCTCGAAAAGTTCGGCGTGCCCAACCGCATCACCTCGTTCGTGCTGCCGATGGGCTACTCGTTCAACCTCGACGGCTCGATGATGTACTGCACCTTCGCGGTACTGTTCATCGCCCAGGCCTACGGCATCCCCCTCTCCTGGGGGCAGCAGCTCACCATGCTGTTCCTGCTGATGGTGACATCAAAAGGCATGGCCGGCGTGCCGCGGGCCTCGCTGGTGGTGATCTCGGCCACATTGGCGCAGTTCAACATCCCGGAAGCCGGCCTGCTGCTCATCATCGGCATCGACCAGTTCCTCGACATGGGCCGCTCGGCCACCAACGTGCTCGGCAACAGCATCGCCACGGTGGCGGTGGCCAAGTGGGAGGGCCAGCTCAGCGAGACCGACCAGAGCCTCGACCGGGAGATCGGTGCCGCGGCGCCGTCGGCCGCCGAGTAGGGGCTTCTTTCGCGATGCTCGCCCGGACCGCTCTTCTCCTGACGCTCGCGCTCGCGGTGACGCCGGCCGCCGCGCTCGACCTCGTCCTGACCGGGACGCTCCGCAAGGCCGCCGAGATCGGCGAGGTGGTGATCGGCGCCCGCACCAGTTCGGTGCCGTTCTCGTTCGAGGAGCGCGGCGGCCCGGTCGGCTACGCGATCGACCTGTGCCGGGAGATCGTCGAGGACATCGGCCAGGCGACCGGCCGGAACGTCCGCATCCGCTTCGAGCCCGTGACCTCGGCGGACCGCTTCGACGCGCTGACCTCGGGCCGGATCGACCTCGAATGCGGCTCGACCACGACGAATGCCGAGCGGCGCAAGCGCGTGGCCTTCTCGCCCGTCACCTATTTCAGCGCGACGAAGCTCTTGGTGAAGCGCGATTCCGGCATCCGGTCCTATCGCGACCTCGGGGGCAAGCGCGTCGTCGTCACGGCGGGCACCACCAACGAGGCGGCTTTACGCACCATGCTGGCCAAGGCGGCGGTCACCGCCGAGATCCTCGTCGCCAAGGACCACGCCGAGTCCTTCGCCATGGTGCGCGACGGGCGGGCCGACGCCTTCGCCACCGACGACGTGCTGCTCTACGGCCTCAAGGCGGCGGCGGGGCCTGACGGCGCCGCCTTCACGGTGCTGCCGGAAAAGCTCTCGTTCGAGCCCTACGCCATCGCCTTCCGCAAGGACGACCCGGCGCTCGCGACGCTCGTCACCGCCACCTTCCAGCGGCTTGCCGAATCGCGCGAGTTGCGCTGGACCTACGACAAGTGGTTCCTCAAGCGGCTGCCCAACGGCGAGCGCCTCGACATCCCGATGTCGGACGAACTCCGCACCAGCTTCGCGGTGCTGGGCTTGCAGGACTGAACAAGACCACCGGCAAGACCACCGGGGAGACAAGACCACCGGGGAGAGACGTCACGGCGAAGGCACCCGGCAGCACGGCCAAGCGCGTCGCCAAGAGGGTGGCCAAGAGGGCGGCCAAGAGGGCGCCCAAGGGGGTGGCGAACTTCCCGATCACCGGCGTACCGGTGCGGCATTCCCCGAACTCGTCCGCGCGCTCGCCCTGATGAGCAGGCCGCCACCCGCGCCAACCGCCGCCTCGGCTACCTGCCCGGGGACAAGGCCGCCGTCATCGACGCCGCCTGCGCCCACATCGCGACCGATCCGGTCCACGCCGAAGCCTTCGTGGTCGATGCGATCCAGGGCGAGGCCCGGGCCGAAGGCGGTCCGCCCGGCAGATCATGCAGGATCGTTCCGCCGGCCCGAACGGCATCCGCAGAACAGGTGCGCGCGTGCGCCCGGCGGCGTCAGCGGGCGCGGCGGGGCGTGCGGGCCGGGACCGGAGGCGCGAGCGGTTCGGCGGACGTCGTCTGGGCGACGGGGGCGCCGAGCGCGGCCATCAGCACGCGCAGGCCATCCACCCATTCTTCGGCCTCCGCCAACGTGGCGAAACCGTCGCGCCGGAAAACCTTGTCGGGCTCGATGGTGGCGGTGACGTCGAACCGCCCGTCCGCTCGGTCGCTGATCGTGTAGGTCACGAGGCGAGGCATGACAAAGGTTTAGGGCATGAACGATCGAAAGGAAACCCCGGATCGAACATGAAAAGCTTGGCAAAACAAAGCGCTAGATCGGATTTCGCCAAGGCTGCATGATATGGCATACCAGTAATGCGGCGGCGTTCATCGTGGCGGTGTCGGCGGGGCATGATGTGGCGCCCCGCGCGGCCCGTGCCGGTCCGGTGCCGAACCGCCGCACGGACCGACCCTGCATCGAAGACCGAGCCGGGTCAGTAGCCGACCGCGTGCAGTCGTTCGGGCTGGGACTTCATCACCTGCACGATCCGCCGGGCGCGAAACTCTTCGGATTCCAAGTAGCTCTTCAGAACGTCGGCGAGATCGTTGCCGATATGCGCCTTGATATGAACGCCGATCTCTTCCGCCGACGGCTCGCGGCCGAGAAGAATTCGGAAACACGCCGCAATATCGGCCAGCGTCGCCTTCGCCATGGTCGCCCCCACTCAGAAGGCAATGGGATACCAAGATCGGGATTGATTTTTCCATAACGAATTCGCGAACGGTTCACCGTGACCAACGAGTGTTGCCTCGCTGCACGGGCCGGCGGCGGAGCGCTACGCTTCCGGGTGCGATGAATCCACTGAGACCCTGGGGTCAGACCCGACGCCCGGCGAAGAAGTCGCGCAGCAGGCCCGCCGCCTCGCTCTCGCGAAAACCCGAATAGACCTCCGGGGCGTGATGGCAGGTCGGCTGGTTGAACACGCGCGGCCCGTGCTCGACGCCGCCGCCCTTCGGGTCGCTCGCGGCGTAGTAGAGCCGCCGGATGCGGGCAAACGAGATCGCGCCCGCGCACATCGGGCAGGGCTCCAGCGTCACGTAGAGGTCGCAGCCCGGCAGCCGCTCGTCGGCCAGAGCGGCGCAGGCGGCACGGATCGCCAGGATCTCGGCATGCGCCGTCGGGTCGTGCAGCGCCCGGGGGCGGTTGCCGGCGACCGCGAGCACCGCGCCGTCGCGCACCAGAACCGCGCCGACCGGCACCTCGCCGAGGCGCGCCGCCTCGCGGGCGGCGGCGAAGGCGCGGTCGAACGGGTCCATCAGTCCGAGGAGGCCTCGGCCGCGTTCCCATCCAGGGATTCTCGCGCCACCGCCCGCCCGCCGATGTCGCGGCGGCAGAAGCCTTCCGGCCAGTCGATCCGGTCGAGCGCCGCGTAGGCGCGGGCTTGTGCCTGCCCGACGCTGGCACCGAGCGCGGTGACCGCCAGCACGCGCCCGCCGTCGGCCAGCAGCCTGTCGCCGTCGCGGCGGGTGCCGGCTTGGAACACGATGGCGCCGCCTTCCGCCTCCGCCGCCTCGACGCCGCGAATCTCCGAGCCGCGGGTGACGGGGCCGGGATAACCTTCAGCCGCCATCACCACGGTGAGCGCCGCGCGCGCCGGATCGAAGCCGATCGTCACGCCCGAGAGGTCGCCCTTCGCGGCGGCGAGCAGGGCCGGGACGAGGTCGCCGGTGAGGCGCGGCATCAGCACCTGCGCCTCGGGATCGCCGAAGCGGGTGTTGTACTCGATAAGCTTCGGGCCCTGGTCCGTCAGCATCAGCCCGGCATAGAGGATGCCGGAGAACGGCGTGCCGCGCTCGGTCATGCCGCGCAGCGTCGGGGCGATGATCGCCTCCATCACGGTCCGCTCGATCTCGGGCGTGACGATCGCGGCGGGGGAATAGGCGCCCATGCCGCCGGTGTTGGGGCCGCGGTCGCCGTCATGGACGCGCTTGTGGTCCTGCGCGGTGCCGAGCGGGATCGCGCGGGTGCCGTCGCAGAGCGCGAAAAAACTCGCCTCCTCGCCGAACAGGCATTCCTCGATGACGAGGGCCCCGCCCGTCTCGCCGAGGATCGCGTGCACGGCCTCCTCGGCCTGTTCCAGCGTCTCGGCCACCGTCACGCCCTTGCCGGCGGCGAGCCCATCGGCCTTGACGACGATCGGCGCACCCTGCTCGCGCAGATAGGCGAGCGCCGGTTCCAACTCGGTGAAGCGGGCGAAGGCGGCGGTGGGGATCGAGCGCTCGGCGCAGAGATCCTTGGTGAAGCCCTTGGAGCCTTCGAGCTGGGCCGCGGCCCGCGTCGGCCCGAAGGCCGGGATGCCGGCCGCGGTCAGGTCGTCGACGAGGCCCGCCACCAGCGGCGCCTCCGGCCCGACCACCACGAGCCCAATATTCTCGGACTGGCAGAACCTCACGACAACGTCGTGGTCGGCGACCGCGAGGTCCGGGCGGTTCTCGCCGTGCCGGGCGGTGCCGGGATTGCCGGGGGCCACGAACAGCCTCTGGCACAGGGGCGATTTCGCGATCGCCCAGGCCAGGGCGTGCTCGCGCCCGCCGGAGCCGACGAGCAGGATGTTGAGAGGAGTCTGGCTCATGCCTCACCCCTTCCCAAAAATCGCGGGCCGGGGGAAGGGCTCGGATCAGATTCGCGAAGGCTGTCGCACGGAGCAAGGCGGCAGCACCGTAGAGCCGGGCGCGAAGAGCGCCGCGCTTGAGCGGCCTCGGCTATGCCGAGCCGTCGAGCGGGGCGATAGCCCAAGGGCACACGATGTCCGCGGACGCGGCCGCCGGCGCTTGAGGCAGAATTAAAGAGAATCCGCGATGCCAAAGACTCCGCCCGCGGCGCCGAAGCGCCGGCTCGACCTCGACCGGGCCAACACCCTGGTGCAGACGCTGGCGATCCTCGGGGCGGGGGCCTGGGGCGTCTACACCTTCATCTACGAGGCGCGGATCAAGCCGGGCTTCGAGCCGCCCTCGGTCACGGTCAAGACCGACCTCGTGCGGGTCGGCGAGCGCGACGGCCACGTCGCGATCCGCTCGACGGTGACGCGCACCAATGTCGGCCACGCCGGCGTGCGCGTGCTCGGCCTGACCTACACGGTGATCGGCCTGCGCACCCGTTTCGCGCCGCCCGGCGCGGATGCGGCGGCCCGCGAGGCGGCCTTCCGCCAAAGCCTCGACCGCGCCGCCACGGTGGACGCCGCCCGCGACTACGTGCGCGAGAGCGCGACGCAGGCGCCGATCCTGCGCCAGGGGGTGCTGTTCTCCGGCGCCACCGACCTGCCGAGCGAGCCCTCCGAACTGAATCCGGGGGAGGCGGTCTCGCGCGACCTCATCGTCTACGCCGACCGCACCGAATTCGACGCGGTGCGCTTCGAGGTGCGGCTCGCCTATGCCCGCGAGGACGCGGCATCGGTGCGCCTGCGCTTCGAGACGCAGGGCGACGGCACCCTCGGGCTCGCCCCCGCCGCCCCCTGCCCGGCGCCGAACTGCCCGCTGCGCACCACGGATTTCGCCACCGAATTCTCGCTGTGGTGAGGCCTTTGCCGTGCGCCGCGCCGATTTCCCCGCGCGCCGCGGCCGAGGAGCGGAACGCGCCGCCCGCTCGCCCGTTGAAGCAAGCCATGCCCCTCTGCCGCCACTCGACCAGCCCCACGCTTCCCGCCCCTCCCGGGCCGACGGCCGTGCGGCTGTCGCATTACGTGGTGACCCGTCGCCTCGCGCCGCGGTCCGCCAACGACAACCGCCGCCCCCGCGCCGTCCCGGCCTGGCCCTGGGCCATCGTGATCGTGGCCGCGCCGACGCTGACGGCGGCGCTGATTTTGGCGCAGTTGATCTGAGTTCGGCACAGCCCGACCGAAACGGCATCGTGCATCGGGTGTCGGCACTTCCAAGAAACATCATCCACGTTGCCGCCATCGAGACGGCACCATCCTCGACCCTGATCGTGCTCTGGCGTGACGGCACGCAGGCTCGCGTCGATCTCGCCGACTGGATCGCGATCGGCAGCGCCCCGCTGGCCTCCTTACGCGAGCCGGCATTGTTCGCGACCGCTCGGACCGGGCTCTACGGCGCCTCCGTCGTCTGGGGCGAGGGGGACAGTGATCTCGCCATCGACGCCTTTCATTTCAGCCTGATCGCTGCCGAGCAGCGGCCGTTCGGCTCAGGCGAGGCGGCAGCCCGGCCGCAGCCTGCCCCCTGACGCCGCCCCGCATCCCTCCCCAACCTGTGGCCGCCTTGCCCTTTACCCGCCCCGGCCCGGTCCCGTAGCGTCCGGGGCATGCCGCTCGTGCCCCCGCCGCGTACCGCCGCCGTGCCGCCACCTCCGCCGCCGGGGGAGGCCGCGCCCGCAGCGCTCCTGAACGCCAACGCCCCCGAATGGTCGGTCGGCGACCTCGCCGCCGCGCTCAAGCGCACGCTGGAGGATTCTTTCGGCCATGTCCGCTTACGCGGAGAAATCTCGGGTTATCGCGGGCCGCACGGCTCGGGCCACGCCTATTTCTCGCTGAAGGACGGCACCGCCAAGATCGACGCGGTGGTGTGGAAGGGCGTGCTCGGGCGGCTGCGCCAGAAGCCGAAGGAAGGTCTCGAGGTCGTCGCCACCGGCAAGATCACGACGTTCGCAGGCAAATCCTCCTACCAGATCGTCGTCGATTCGATGGAGCCCGCGGGCGTCGGCGCCTGGATGGCCTTGCTGGAAGAGCGCAAGCGAGTGCTCGCGGCGGAAGGGCTGTTCGCGGCCGAGCGCAAGCGGCCGATTCCGTTCCTGCCGGGCGTGATCGGCGTCGTCACCTCGCCGACCGGCGCGGTGATCCGCGACATCCTCCACCGGCTCGCCGACCGGTTTCCGCGCCCCGTGCTGGTCTGGCCGGTGCGGGTGCAGGGGGAGGGGGCCGCGCCCGAGATCGCGGCGGCCATCCGCGGCTTCAACGCGCTGACGCCCGGCGGGGCGATCCCGCGGCCGGACGTGCTGATCGTCGCCCGCGGCGGCGGCTCGATCGAGGATCTGTGGGCCTTCAACGAGGAGGCGGTGGTGCGCGCCGCCGCCGAGAGCGCGATCCCGCTGATCGCCGCGGTCGGCCACGAGACCGACACCACGCTGATCGACTACGCCGCCGACCGGCGCGCCCCGACGCCGACGGGCGCCGCCGAGATGGCGGTGCCGGTGCGGACCGAGTTGTTGGCGCAGATCCACGATCTCGGTGCCCGGCAGGCCGGCACGGTGCTGCGGCGGATCGAGCGCGAGCGCTCCGATTTCCGCGCGCTGGTGCGGGCGATCCCCAACCCGGACGCCTTCCTGGCGGGCAAGCGCCAGCGGCTCGACCTCGCCGAGGCGCGGCTGCGGCCCGCGCTCGCCGCCAACGCCCGCGATTCCCGCGAGCGCCTGTCGCGTCTGGCCGACCGGCTCACCCGACGCTCGCCGGCCATCGCCGTGGCCGAGGCTCGCACCCGGCTCGCCGGCATCGACCACCGCCCGCGCACCGCCGTATTGCGCACGCTGGAACGCCGCCGCGACCGGCTCGGAGCACTCGACCGGATGCTCGGGGCGCTCAGCTACAAGGCGGTGCTGGCCCGCGGCTACGCGCTCGTGCGCGACGAGGCCGGCCTGCCGATCCGCTCGGCGGAGGCCGCCGCGGGGACGCCCCGCCTCCAGCTCCAGTTCGCCGACGGCGCCATCACGGCCGTGCCGGAAGGCTCCGCACCGCCGCCCCCGGCCAAGCCGAAGCGGGCGGCGCGCAAGCCGGCGCCGGAGGCGGCTCCGAAGCCGGAAGCCGCCGAGCCCGCGCCCGCGGCGCGGCAGGGGTCGCTGTTCTGAAAGGATCGGGTCGCCTGCATCGGCCGATCCCATCCTCATCCTGAGGTGCTGAGCGTCAGCTCAGCCTCGGAGGAGGGCTCCAGGGATCGCTGAGCGAGTTGGAGCCCTCCTTCGAGGCTACGCTTCGCTCCGCATCTCAGGATGAGGGGGTTGGGTGGGAGGAGGGGGTGAACCTCCGCTCACGCCTCGCGCCATAGCCACACCGCCGTTCCCACCAGCACCACCGTCGCCATCGCCCCGGTCCAGGCGAGGGCGGTTCCGTCGGCGAGGTCGAGCAGGCCCAGCGCGCGGACCATGAGCGGGCCGGCGATCTGGCCGGCGGCGAAGGCGGCGGTCATGCGGGCGATGAGCGGGGTCGGGTCGGCGGGGTGCGCCGCGCGGGCGAGTTGGAGGCCGGCCATGGTCGCGACCATGAAGGTGCCGCCGACGAGCAGCGCCGAGGCGGCGACCGTCCAGAGCGACGGGAGAGCGAGGGGCAGGGCGGTCCCGAGCGCCATCAGCCCCTGCGCCACCGCCCAGACCCGACGGCGCGGCGTCCGCTTCAGCCAGCGCGCCACGCCCGCGACCGAGAGGGCAGCGGCCAGCCCGAACAGCGGCCAGGCCAGCCCGAACACCAGCGGATCGGGCGTGAGCGCCCGCGCCATCGCCGGCAGGAAGGTGGCGGGCACGATGTAGCCGAAGCCGAAGGCGCCGTAGCAGATTACGAGGGCCGCCTGCCCGCTTCGATCCGGGGCCGGGGCGGCGCGCGGCACGGCGGCCGTCGCGCTCGGCCCGCGCGAAAAGCGCCAGACCAGCCCCGCGCCGAGGGCCGCGATCAGGCCGAGTTCGAGCCAGAGCCGGTCCGCCGGCTGGCGCCCGCCGAGCCACGCCAGGAGGCCGGCCAGCGCGATGCCGAGGCCGACGCCGGTATAGATCCACGCGCCCAACGCCTCGGCCCGATGGCGGGCGAGTTCGGCGAGGCCCCACGCGCTGGCGCAGACGAGCGCCCAGGCGCTGAACACGCCCGCCGCCGCCCGCAAACCGGCACCGACCAGGGGCGTTGGGACCGCGCCGAGCCCCGCCATCGCCAGCGTCGTCACCGCGACGCCGACGAGCCCGAGCCGCAACCCGCGGCGCGGATCGGCGAAGCGGGCTGCGGTCAGGGCGCCGACAAGGTAGCCGACATAGTTGGCCGCCGCCCATTCGGCGCCAGTGGCGGCGTCGAGGCCGCCGTCGCGGATCATCAGCGGCATCAGCGGCGTGAAGGCGAACCGGCCGATCCCCATGGCGACGGCGAGCGCCACGAGACCGCCGAGGACGACCGGCCGGATCGCGGGGGAAGGCAAGTGGGTTGGTTTTTGGATCACTCGGCGAGGGTGCCGACGCAGGCCAGATCCCCCTCCTGGCAGGCGAGATAGCCGGAGAGGCGCTTCGTCCGCTCCGCGGTGAGCGCCGCGAGGCAGCCCGCGCGCACCATCGGCTGGGCCGAGCCGCCCGCCGCGCCGAGGGCTTCGAGATCGCATGTGCGGTCGCGGTAGGGCAGCCAGGCGCGCTGCGCCTCCTTGAGGCCGGCTTGCGCCTGCGGGCCGATGCGCTTCATCAGCTTGGAATAGGCCGCGTTCATCGCCGCGTCGGCGCGCTTCAGGTCGGCGTCGGCGCAGGCGTCGAGGTCGGCCTGGGTCGTGCCCTTGCATTCGGCCGCCGCCGCCGAACCGAGCGCGACAGCGAGCATTGCGACGGCGAGACCCGCGCGAACCATGATGGGTACTCCCGGCAGCGACCGGCCCATTCGGCCCGCGCGTTGCGCCGGGTCAAGCGTGATCGCTCGCGCGGGCCCGGTAATGATAGGCGAACAGCGCCCGGTCGAAGCCGAGCCCGGCATAGAGGCGGCGGGCGGGGGCGTTGTCGGCCACCACCTGGAGGCAGGCCGCCCGCGCGCCGTGGGCCCGGCCCCAGCGCAGCAGCGCGGCGGCGACCCGGCGGGCGAGGCCCCGGCCGCGGGCCGCCTCCAGCGTGCCGACGGACTCGATCACCACGAGGGAGCGGTCGAGCACGGCGTAGGCCATGGCGACGACCGCGCCGTCCCGCCGGATCGCCGCGAAGGCTTTGGGACACAGGATCGTCCGGATCATCTCATCGTAGACGCGGCTGGTCTCGGCATCGGCCGCGTTGAGGGCGGCGCGGGCGGCGAGCCAGTCCGCATCGGGGGAGGGCGCCAGCACGACGTCCGGGTCGGACGCGGCGTCGAGGGCCGCGAGGTCGGCGAGCAGGGTCAGCGAGCGGCCGAAGGCGGCGTAGCCCCGCCGCTCCAGCGGCGCGTCGAGATCGGGCGCGATCTCCGGCACCCGAAACAGGGCGGGCCGCCCGCGTTCGGCATAGGCCGCCTCGCAGGCCGCGATCACCGCCTCCGGTTCGTCCCGGGGGCCGCGCAGGGGATTGACCGAGTTCGGGCGCCGCGACGGCCCGCCGGACGACCGCAGCAGGTAGCCGCCGACGAGGCGCTGGCGCGGCGAGGGCCACGCGTTGAGGCAGGCCTCCTCCACGGTCCAGGCGAGGGTTTCTTCTTCGCGAGCGGACACGGGCCCTCCTGCTTCCCCCCGTCTGGCCGGCTGGCCAGAAGGGGGGCATTCCCCACATCGATGCGCAACCCCCTCCCCCGCGGGGGCGGCTTGACCCGCCCTGCCGCCTCTGCGACCGACGCGGCACGGCTCGTGCCTTCCCGGAGCGGGCTCTGCGGTTGGGAGAGGCTTCGTGACCACGGCGATCGAATCGGACCAGAAGCTCCATCTCGTGTTCGGCGGCGAGTTGGAGGACGTCTCGGGCGTGCGCTTCCGCGACCTGAAGGACCTCGACGTGGTCGGCATCTTCCCGGATTACGCCTCCGCGCAGAAGGCGTGGCGGTCGAAGGCCCAGGCCACCGTCGACAGCGCCCAGACCCGCTACTTCATCGTCCACCTGCACCGCCTGCTCGAGCCGTGAGGGCGGCGCCCGAACGGGCGAAGAGATCGTCCTGCTTCCGTATAGCCGGGCGCGAAGAGCGCCCCGCGCAGCGGCCTCGGCGCCAACCGAGGCGTCTGACGGAGCGGACCTCACGCCGGCGACCAAGGTCAGCCAAAAACCTCACAACAGCTTCGCCCGGCGAAGCTGTTGTGACGAAGCAGCCCCGCTGTTATGAGCCGGCGCGACCGGATTGCGGCGCGGTCTCGGCCGTGCGTCGTCGTGCGCGTTCCGCCCCTTGAGAGAGCCGAGAGACGCCCGGCATGACGTCGTCGATCAAGATCATCGCAGGCAATGCGAGCCGCCCGCTCGCCGAGGCGATCGCCGCCTATCTCGAACTGCCGCTGGCGAGCTGCATGGTCCGGCGCTTCGCCGACATGGAGATCTTCGTCGAGCTGCAGGAGAACGTGCGCGGCGAGGACGTGTTCATCGTCCAGTCGACCTCGTTCCCGGCCAACGATCACCTGATGGAACTGCTCATCATGATCGACGCGGCGCGGCGCTCCTCGGCGCGGCGCATCACTGCGGTGATCCCGTATTTCGGCTACGCCCGGCAGGACCGGCGCACGTCGGGCCGCACGCCGATTTCGGCCAAACTGGTCGCCAACCTCATCACCGAGGCTGGCGCCGACCGGGTGCTCACCCTCGATCTCCATGCCGGCCAGATCCAGGGCTTCTTCGACATTCCGACCGACAACCTGTTCGCCGCCCCCGTGATGGTGCGCGACATCAAGGAGCGGCTGGCGCCGGGCCAGCGCATGGTGGTCTCGCCCGATGTCGGCGGCGTGGTGCGCGCCCGCGCGCTCGCCAAGCGCATCGACGCCTCGCTCGCCATCGTCGACAAGCGCCGCGAGCGGGCGGGCGAGTCGGAGGTGATGAACATCATCGGCGAGGTCGAGGGCCAGTCCTGCATCCTCGTGGACGACATCGTCGATTCCGGCGGCACCCTGGTGAACGCGGCCGAGGCCCTGTTGAACGCGGGCGCCAAGGACGTGTCGGCCTACATCACCCACGGGGTGCTCTCGGGCGGGGCGGTCTCGCGCATCGCCGCCTCGCGGATGAAGGAACTCGTCATCACCGACTCGATCCTGCCGACCCAGGCGGTCAAGCTCGCCCGCAACATCCGCGTGATCTCGATCGCGCCGCTGCTCGGCGAGGCGATCGGGCGCACGGCCACCGAATCGAGCGTGTCGAGCCTGTTCACCTGAGGCGGCGCGCCGTCCGCGCGTCGCGAAAAGGTTTCGGGAAGAAAATTCCCTCGTCCGGCTCTGCATTGCGCGCAATTCAGACACGCTCTGAGATTATCCCATATCGCGAAACGTCTTTTCCGAATGGACCTCGCATGGCCGGGTTTCGTTGAAACCGCTATGGTACGTGAGAAAAATGAGCGCAGGGCCGGGAATAGCGAGCCGGGCGCCCATGTAAGGACAGAGCGGGTGGACCGCGGACCAATGCCGCATCCTCAATTGCTGCGTGACATGGCCCTCTTCGTCGAGGTCGCGCGCCGCAAGAGCTTCAGTCAGGCCGCGGCCGCGCTCGGCATGCCGATCTCGTCCCTGTCGCGGCGCATCACCCTGTTCGAATCGGCGGTGGGCCTGCGCCTGCTCGACCGGACCACG
This sequence comes from Methylorubrum subtropicum, assembly GCF_038442325.1. Taxonomy (NCBI): domain Bacteria; kingdom Pseudomonadati; phylum Pseudomonadota; class Alphaproteobacteria; order Hyphomicrobiales; family Methylobacteriaceae; genus Methylorubrum; species Methylorubrum subtropicum. Next base: position 39,079 of record NZ_JBBXMW010000025.1, read on the forward strand.
CGCAAGCTGGCGCTGACCTCCTACGGCGAGGCCTATCTCGCCCAGGTCTCGCGCCTCGTCGACGAGGCGCAGCGCACCTTCGACGACATGATGGCCGTAGCCAAGGGGCCGAGCGGCTTCCTCAAGATCGCCGCGCCGCCGGATTTCTGGGTGCTGCGCCATCTCTCCGGCGTCATCACCGAGTTCTCGTCGCAGCACGAGCACATCCATGTCCACGTCGATCTCAAGCCCGCTCCGGTCGATCTCGTCGGCGACAACTACGACCTCGCCGTCGCGATCGAGGAGCCGCGCGAGACCTCGCTGATCGTGCGCAAGGTCGCCGAGGTCGAGAACGGCCTGTTCGGCGCCCCCGCCTATTTCGACGAGCGCGGCGAGCCCGCGACCCCGCTCGATCTCGAGAACCATCAGGTCATCGTGCCCGCGCAGGGCGCCAGCGCGGTCTGGACCCTGAGCCGCGGCGGCGAGAGCGTGGCGATCACCGTCGGCGGGCCGATCTCCTGCAACTCGCCGAGCCTCGCCCGGCGCTTCGCCGTCGCGGGCCAGGGGATCACCACCGCCAACGTCATCAACGTCGACAGCGACGTCTCCAACGGGCGCCTGCGCCGGGTGCTCCCGGACTGGACCCTGCCGGCGACGCCGGTCTACTTCGTCACCACCTCGCGGCTGCTGCCGGCCAAGTCCCGCAGCTTCATCGACTTCGCCACCAAGCGCCTCGCCGCGGTGCTCGCCACCGCCTCCCGCGACTCCCGCCGCCCCGCCGCCACGCCGGCCCGGACGCGGGTGATCGAACGCGCGCTGTCGCCCTGATTTTTTTCGGGATCACTCGCGAGGCCGGCCGGCAAACCCGCACCGTCATTGCGAGGCGAAGCCGAAGCAATCCAGGGCGCGACGTCGGCCGAAGGGAGCGAAACAGCTCCTCATCGACACGCTCATCCCACCCATCCCCCCTCATCCTGAGGTGCTGCGAAGCAGCCTCGAAGGAGGGCTCCAGTTCGTTCAGCGATCCCTGGAGATCTCCTTCGAGGCTCCGCTGCGCTCCGCACCTCAGGATGAGGGTGTGGGTTGGAAACGGTGGAAGAAGCGCGGCTTTTTCTAAATCTGCGGAGCGCTGGATTGCTTCGGCTTCGCCTCGCAATGACGGCGTGGCGTGGAAAGCGTCAGTGCGAACCGCCCGCATCCCGATGAAAAAAGAAGGGCCGCACCCATAGGTACGGCCCCCTTTCGAAACTCAGCGACGGCTCAAGCGTAAACGCTGCTCGGCGCCTGCGGAAACTTTTCGGCCAGCGCCCGGCGCAGCTTCTCCAGCGCCCGGTTCTCGATCTGGCGGACGCGCTCCTTCGAGATGCCGAGGCGGTGGCCGAGGGCTTCGAGCGTCGCCTGATCCTCGGCGAGCCGGCGCTCGCGCAGGATACGCAGTTCGCGCTCCGACAGCACGGTGAGGGCCTGACGCAGCCAGATCAGGCGGCGCTCGCCGTCGACGCGGGCCGAGACGGTCTCGTCGGGGAGCGCCGCACCGTCCACGAGGAAGTCCATCCGCTCGGACGACGCATCGTTGTCCTCGCCGACGGGGGCGTTGAGCGACATATCGGGGCCGGACAGCCGGGCGTCCATCAGCGCCACGTCCTCGCGCGAGACGCCGATGGCGGTGGCGATGCGGCTGTGAATCTCGGAGCCGACCTGCTCCTCGGTCGACTGCATCAGCCGGGCGCGGAGCCGCCGCAGGTTGAAGAACAGCGCCTTCTGCGCCGAGCTGGTGCCGCCGCGGACGATCGACCAGTTGCGCAGAATGTAGTCCTGGATCGAGGCGCGGATCCACCACGTGGCGTAGGTCGAGAAGCGCACGTCCCGCTCCGGCTCGAACCGGGCCGCCGCCTCCATCAGGCCAACATGCCCCTCCTGGACGAGGTCGGCCATGGGCAGGCCGTAATGGCGGAAGCGGCCGGCGAGCGCGATCACGAGGCGCATATGAGCGGAGATCAGCCGGTGCAGGGCGCGCTCGTTGCGCTCTTCCTTCCAGGCCACCGCGAGGCCCCGCTCTTCTTCCCGCGCAAGGAACGGCGCCTCCATCGCTGTCCGAACGAACTGACGCCGCATCCCCGCGATCTCTGCCATGCCCGCCTCTCTCGTGAGCGTTCTTGGATAGGACCGCAGGGCGTCGGATCGTTCGCTGGAAGCCCGCGGCTGCGGACGCAAACGGTACCCCGGGTCGGGCCATTCGTGGCTCAGGCACAACACATTGCCGCGGGGGTGGTTCCCTGCGAGCGCGTGGAACCGATCACAAGAAATTCAAGAGGCATGCGAAAGGCGCATGAAAAAAGGGCCCGGCTTGCGCCGGACCCTCTCGTCAACATGGTTAAATCGTGGGCCGAGGGTTCTGCCCGCCGGCGACCGCCTCAGGCGGCTTCCTCCACGTCGCCCTCGTCGCCCTCGCCCTCGGCATCCGCGTCGGCCTTGGCGCGGCGCGGCGACTTGGCGAGGCTCTGCTCGATCAGCTTGAGCGCCTCGGTCTCGGTGATCTTGTTCACCGTGGAGATCTCGCGCACGACGCGGTCGAGGGCGGCCTCGTAGAGCTGGCGTTCGCTGTAGGACTGCTCGGGCTGGGCCTCGGAGCGGTAGAGGTCGCGCACCACTTCCGTCACCGAGATCAGGTCGCCGGAATTGATCTTGGCCTCGTATTCCTGGGCGCGGCGCGACCACATCGTCCGCTTGACGCGGGCGCGGCCGGTCAGCACGTCCAACGCCTTCTTGACGAGTTCCGGCTCGGCGAGCTTGCGCATGCCGACGCTGTTGGCCTTCGCAGTGGGCACGCGCAGGACCATCTTGTCCTTCTCGAAGGCGACGACGAACAGTTCGAGCTTGTAGCCGGCGATCTCCTGCTCCTCGATCGCGGTGATCCGCCCGACGCCGTGCGCCGGATACACGACCGCCTCGCCGGTCTTGAAGCCTTGGCGGCCTGCTGCCGTGGTCTTCTTGGCTGTGGTCATGCGGAATGAGCCTCCACTGTCATCCACGCGGGTCTCTCGCCCGCGCTCGTCGCTTCCGGGGTGGGACACCCGGCGCACGCCTCGTCCGGCGGGCCCGATCGATAAGCCTGCCGGTTCCCGGGCACTGGTCCGCGCAACCCACACCGCACGAAAGAACGCGCCGGGAGCGAAATGCTTCCGACGGTCGATCGCAGCCAACCTCGTTTCCAGGAAGATGGAACCCGCCAGGGCGGTGACGAAGGAAGCGCATCGGGCGTGAGCGACGGCGGCCATTCGTATAGCACGAATGGCCGGCGAATCAAAGGATTGCCGGCGCGTCGGGCGCGTATCCGCGGGGGATGACGAAACGAGGGCAGGGCCCCGAAGCGGGGCCGACCGCGAGATTTTTGAGGCGAAGGCCCGGAGGCGCCGGCTCAGTCGCCCGAGCCGGGGTTGGCGGAGAAATGCGCCTCGAACTTGCCCGCGACCCCGTCCCACTGCTTGGCGTCGGACGGCGCGTCCTTCTTCTGGGTGATGTTGGGCCAGGACTTGGCGTAGTCGGCGTTGACCTTGAGCCAGGTCTCGAGGTTGCCCTCGGTGTCGGGCTTGATCGCCTCGGCGGGGCATTCCGGCTCGCACACGCCGCAATCGATGCACTCGTCGGGATGGATCACGAGCATGTTCTCACCCTCGTAGAAGCAATCCACGGGGCACACCTCGACGCAGTCCATGTACTTGCACTTGATGCAATTGTCGGTGACGACGTAGGTCATGGGCCGTTCGGTCCTGCAATCCTCTCCGCGCCGCGAGGGACGCGCGCCCGGTTTCGGGCGGACTTCCTTATGCCCGCCTCACGGTGGCCGTGAAGCGGGCGCCGCCCGGTCGGCCAAGCGCTCTAGACCCTGGCCGATGGGCTGACAAGCGCCGTTCGACCGCACCGGCCGGGCAAACCGATCCCACGGTGGTACGACGGCGAGGGGCGCGGGCACCCCGCGATCCGCTGACGGCGGCATCGGGGCATCCCGCCCGCCCTCGCATCGGTTCCGGCAAAGTCGAACGATGACGGAAAGGTCTGCGTAGTCTGAGTCGTTGGTTAATTTTACTGTCTTCGACAATCGAGCTTGTCCGCAACGCAACCTTGGCTGCACTTGTGGCGTCGAGAGGAGCGCGCGCCGGAATCGGCGGCGGCGCTCGACACCTCAAGTAACGCGTCTTGCCGAGGACTCTTTCACAGATGGCCGCCCGTTCCCCGCACCTTGCTCTTCGTCCCGCCCTTTTCGCCGCGGCCCTCGCGCTGTCGGCGAGCGTCGTCCCGGCCCAGGCCGGCGGCGGCTGCGTCAGCGCCGAGTGCTACCGCCGCGTCACCACGCCGCCGGTCTACGACACCGTCTCCGAGCAGGTGCTGGTCCAGCCCGCCCGCACGGTCTACCGCACGACCCCGCCGGTCTACGACACCGTGTCCGAGCGCGTGCTGGTCGCCCCCGGCGGGCGCCGCTGGCAGACGAGCTATGATGCCCACGGCCAGCTCGTCGGCTGCTGGGTGACGACCCCGCCGCAATACGCCGTGCAGACCCGCCGGGTGCTGGTGCGCCCCGCCGAAGTGATCCCGCAGACCGTGCCGCCGGTCTACGCCACGACGCAGCGCCAAGTGCTGGTCCAACCCGCCCGCGCCGCCTGGGTGCCCGCCGCCCCGGCCTACGGCCCGCGCCCCGGCTACGGCCCGGTCGGCGTCGGCTCGATCCCGGACGCTTTCGGGCTGGCCGGCGCGTCGGCCGCCGACATCGGCGTCGGTCTCGGCTTCTCCCGCGGCAGCGTCTACGACGGCTACTGATTCTGTTCGGGTGAACGGTGCCATCGCGATGAGCGGTGGCGCCTGAAGCCACCAAGACGAACAAACACCTTGAATCGGACCGGCGCCGCCGTAGCTCCCTCCCCCGATAGACATCGGGGGAGCGGAGCATGGCGGCGTTCAAGGCCTGGGTGATCGAGAAGGCGGAGAGCGGCCAGACGCTCGCCTTGCGCGAAGTCGAGCGGTCCGAACTGATGGACGGCGACGTCACCGTGCGGGTCTCGCATTCGGGCCTGAACTACAAGGACGGGCTCGCCATGACCGGCAAGATGCCGGTGGTGCGCCGCTTCCCCATGATCCCCGGCATCGACTTCGCCGGCACGGTCGAGGCTTCCGAGCATCCGGCCTACAAGCCGGGCGACGCCGTGGTGCTGACCGGCTGGGGCGTCGGCGAGACCCATCTCGGCGGGCTCGGCGAAATCGCCCGCGTGCGCGGCGACTGGCTGGTGCCGCTGCCCGAGGGCCTCACGCCCGCCCGCGCCATGGCGGTCGGCACCGCGGGCTACACCGCGATGCTCTCGGTGCTGGCCCTGGAGCATCACGGCCTCACGCCCGCCTCCGGCCCGGCCCTGGTGACAGGCGCGGCCGGCGGCGTCGGCTCGGTCGCGGTGGCGCTTCTCAAGAAAGCCGGCTGGCACGTCATCGCCGCGACCGGCCGCGGCGACGAGGCGGGTTACCTCAAGGAACTCGGCGCCGCCGAGATCCTGGAGCGCGAGGCGCTCAGCGGCGAGCCGCGTCCGCTCGCCAAGGAGCGCTGGGCGGCGGGCATCGACGCGGTCGGCGGCAAGGTTCTGGCCAACGCCTTGGCGATGACCAAGGGGGGAGGGGCGATCGCGGCCTGCGGCAATGCCGGCGGCATGGACCTGCCCTCCTCGGTGGCGCCGTTCATCCTGCGCGGCGTGTCGCTGCTCGGCATCAACAGCGTGACGACCCCGCTGGAGCCGCGCCGCGCCGCCTGGGCCCGGCTCGCCCGCGACCTCGACCTCGCGCTCCTCGACCGCATGACCACGACGATTCCGCTGGAAGAGGCCGGCCCCCGCGCCGAGGCGCTGCTGGCCGGGAAGGTGCGCGGCCGGACCGTCGTCGCGATCCCGTGACACGTTGGCGCGGAACCGCCCGCCGGCTCCGCGCATTGCCGCGCTCATGAGCAGAGCATTCGTCCGTGAGCCGGAAGGTGGCGAGGCCTTCGAGGACCTGCCCGACCGGCCGATCTCCCCACACCCGAACTACGTCACGCCGGAGGGCCTCGCCCGGATCGAGGCCGAGGCGGCGCGGCTGGAGGCCGAATTGTCCGGGCTCTCGCCCGAGAACAAGGCCGATCACGCCCGCGTCTCGCGCGACCTGCGCTACTGGAGCCAGCGCAAGACCTCGGCGCAGCTGGTGGACGAGGCGTCCGATGGCGAGACGGTGCGCTTCGGCGCGACCGTGACGGTCCTGCGCGAGGACGACACCCGCCAGACCTTCCGCATCGTCGGCGAGGACGAGGCCGACCCGAATGCCGGCTCGATCTCCTACGTCGCCCCGCTCGCCCGCGCGCTGACCGGTAAGGGCGTCGGCGACACGGTCACGGTCAACGGCAACGAATTCGAGATCGCCGAAATCCGCTGAAAAGCCGCGGCGGGCCCGTTCGAGGCCCGCCGCGCGCGTTCATGCCGCCCTCAGCGGGCCGCCGGCGCCGTGGTGGCGCCGTTGCTGTTGTTGCTCTTCGGATGGCCGATGGCGCCGGTCGTGTCCTGGGTCGGGTTCCCGGCCGGGACCTGACCGCTGCGCTGCATGGCCCCGCCGTCCTTGCCCTGCAGGGCGCCCGGCTCGCCCGTGCTGCGGGTCGTGGCACCCGGCGCCGTTCCTTGCGCCCAGGCCCCGCCCGCAAGACCGAGGACGAGCGCGGCGGCGAGCGCCGGCGTGGTGATCCGTGAAGAGGTGCGCATGGCGTATCTTATCCCTGTCGTGGTTTTCTTCCCCCGCCCAACTCGCGAGGGGGGAATCGGGTTCGCCCGATCGGCCCCGAAACCGGCCGCCGGAGAAAAGAACCGCCGAACGGCAAAGACCCGCTTGCGACCCCGGAAAGTGCCAGCTATACACCCGCTCGCCGACGCCCCACGGGGCAGGCGGCTTCGGAGTGTAGCGCAGTCTGGTAGCGCACCACGTTCGGGACGTGGGGGTCGCAGGTTCAAATCCTGCCACTCCGACCAAACAAGAGGAGATCACCCGACAAGGGTGACACGACACGACAAGGGCGCCCGTAGCTCAGCTGGATAGAGCACCAGACTACGAATCTGGGGGTCAGAGGTTCGAATCCTTTCGGGCGCGCCATCACACGACGTTTCACGATCTTCTGGACAATCTCACAGGACGCGCCGACAGCCTTGCGCTCGGTTCCTCCTGTTTCGTGATCGGGTCGCGGCGTCCGGCCGGTTTGGGTCGCACCTTTCCATCTTCGTGGCGTCCGGGATCGTTCAGCGGCGCAGCTCCCATGTTGATCCTTGTTGCGGCGCGGCAGCGCGGCACGGACCATGGTGGCCGTCCCCGACCGCCGCGGACGCCGCCCATCATGAATCCCGACGTGCCGCCGCTGCGGTGCCGCTACCTCCACCAGATGGTCGGCCTGCTCGCCGAGACGATGCCGCTGTCGCCGGCCCGGCGCGAGCGGGAGATGTTTCGGCGCCTGACCGAACTGGAGATGCAGGCCGAGGCCGGGGGCGCCTCCGAGACCTCGTGCCGGGTCATCGCCTCGGTGCGGCGCATGGCCGGCAATGCCATCATCCGGGCGGACCTGCCGCTGATCCGCGGGTAACAGGCGCGGCCCATCCGGGCGATGCGCCGCAATCTTCCAACGATCCGGGCGCGGCTTCGCGGCGTTTCAGGAAACATTCAGAAACGGTATTTCAGGATGTAACCGTCATTATCCGTGACGGCATCTTCGATTTGATTGCGCCGCAAGGCCAATTTGTGCGGATGCGCACGACGATGTCCTGAAAATCATCGATACCGGTATGTCGGTATCAGTGACATGACCTTCCGACCCACCACTTTCCCGTCATGCCGACACCGCCGCGGGCCATCACCCGGCGGATTCGCGTCGGCGCCCTTTCGAACCGTTCACGAGGAGACCCGCTTTGGCCGTTCCGGCACCCGGCACCGCGACACGTCCGATCCAGCCCTGGCCCGTCCTCGGCGCACAGCATCCGGCGATGTCCGCCGCCGGCACGGTCCTGTGCGAGGACGCGGACGCCTATGCCGGGACGGCGCTACGCGAGGCGACCGCGGCCGGCTTCACCCCGCGCGAGGTCGCCGTGCTGCTGGCGGGCCGGCCCGTCACCGCTCTGGTGCCGCCCCATCCCGACGAGCCGCTGACGGCCTACGCGGACCGGGCGACCAGCGAGCTGTTCATCCGCTACATCGCCGCCGGCCCCGACGCGGCCGCCGGCTGGACCTGAATTTTCTTTTTTCCAACCAAGGAGTTGTCTCGATGACCGCCCGACGCCGGCTGACCGGATTCGGTGCCCCGCTTCTCGCCCTGACCCTTCTGTCCCTGCCCGCGGCGGCGGGACCGTTCGACGGCGCATGGTCGGTCCAGGCCGTGGCCGAGACCGGCTCCTGCTCCGGCCCCTACACTTACCCGATCGCGATCCGCGACGGCGTGCTGAAGGACAGCGGCGGGCAGGGCGTCGATGCCTCGGGCCGGGCCGCCGCCGACGGGCGCATCAACGGCACGATCCGCTCCGGTCTCGCCCGCATCGCGGTGACCGGAAAGCTGCGCGGCACGAGCGGCGCGGGCCAATGGTCGCTCGGGGGCCTGGGATCCTGCTCCGGCCGCTGGACCGCGCAGCGGATGGGTTGAATCAGCCCAGATCCTGCAGATGCCGCGCGGCGATGATCGAGGCCGCCGTGCGGTTCTCGACGCCGAGCTTGGCGTAGATGCCTTCGAGATGCTTGGTGATCGTGCGAGGGCTCAAGCTGAGAATCTCGCCGATGTCGCGGTTCGATTTGCCTCGCGCGAGCCAGAACAGCACGTCGGCCTCGCGCGCGGTGATCGGCAGGCGCGTGCGCAGCAGCTCGATCCCGGCGGCGGTGGCGTCGCGCGAGAGCCGCAGCAGCACCTCGTTGCCGGTGCGCCCGACGAAGCTGACCGTGTGCGCCGCCCCCGATAGGTCGGTGAGGGTGAAAGGCGCACCCTGTGTGCCGGCCAGGCAGCCGCGCAGCCATGCGCGGCCGGCGGTGGGGAGCCCGTAGGCGTCGTCGGCCCGCGGCGCGCAGGCCGCCAGCACCTGCGAGGCCTGCGGCGTCGCCCACAGCACGGCGCCCGCGGGATCGACCGCGAACAGGGTGCGCCCGGTGGTGTCGAGGGCCGCGCGCAGGCTCTGCGCCGCCCGCGCGCCCGCCACGTGGACGCGGATGCGCGCCAGGATCTCGTCGGGGGCGATCGGCTTCGTCACGTAATCGACGCCGCCCGCCTCCAGCCCCTCCACGATATGCTCGGTCTCCGACAGCCCGGTCATGAAGATGACCGGCACGGCCGCCACCGCGGGCTTGGCCTTGAGGCGGCGGCAGGTCTCGAACCCGTCCATGCCCGGCATCACCGCGTCGAGCAGGATGATGTCGGGGGTGATCTCGTCGACGAGCGCCAACGCCGCCTCGCCCGCCACCGCGACGAGGACGGTGGCGCCGGAGCGCTCGATCGCCTCGGTGAGGAAGCTCAGGGTGTCGGGGGAATCGTCCACCACGAGGACGATGTCGCGCTGGCCGGGCGCCTCAGGCATCGCTGGCCTCCCGAGCGGGTTCTTTCGAGGCGGCTTCCTGAAGGGCGCGCATGTAGGTCGGCAGGTCGAAGGCGGCGACGAGGGTTTGCAGGCGCTGCGCGAAGGCGGCGGAGGCGGGTTCCGCCTGGGCGATCTCGGCGAGCCGGACCTCGATGGCACGCACGTGGCCGATGCGGCCGAGGCGGAGGAGTTCGTTCAGGACGGGGAGGGGGACTCCTCCTCCCCCTTGCGGGGAGGAGGTGAGAGGTGGGGGTGGTGCAGGAGGGACCGCAGCGGTGCCTTCTGCCCCACCCCTGACCCCTCCCCGCAAGGGGGAGGGGAACGGCTCCGGCGCGGCCGGCGTCCCCTCGACCCAATCGAGGCCGAGCAGGCGGGTAACCTGATCGAGAAAATCGCGCAGGTCGAACGGCTTGGCGATGATCGCGTCGTGGCGGGCGTCGATGCCCCGCGTCGGGCTGATCTCGTGGACATTGGCCGACATCATGGCGATGCGCACCCCCGGCGCGCCCTCGCGCAGGCGCTCGGCCACCGCCCAGCCGCTCAGGCCCGGCATGGCGATGTCGAGGAGGACGAGGTCGGGCGCGGGCTTCCCCGCGTCGAACAGGGCGAGGCAGGCGGGGCCGTCGGGCGCCTCGGCCACTGCGATGCCCAGGGGTTCGAGGATGTCGCGCATCAGCGCGCGATGGGCCGGATCGTCATCGACCACGAGGACGCGGCGCTTGCGCCCGGCATAGCGGCGCGGCGCGGCGGCGAGCGCCGGCACCGTGGGCGCGGCGGGGGCGGGGGCCGGGCGGTCGACCGAGGACAGCATCAGCCGCACGCGGAAGCGGGTGCCGCGCCCGACCTCGCTCTCCACCGTGATCTCGCCGCCCATCACCTGGGCGAGCAGCCCGGCGATGGTGAGCCCGAGGCCGGTGCCCGGCTGGCTGCGGGCGGCGGGGATCGAGCCGCGCTCGAACGGCTCGAAGATGCGCTGCAGGTCGTCCGGGCGGATGCCGAGCCCCGTGTCGCGGATGGTGAAGACGGTGACCTGGCTGCGATAGGTCACGTCGAGGCCGACCTCGCCGGACGGCGTGAACTTGATCGCGTTCGACAGGAGGTTGAGCAGGATCTGGCGCAGGCGCTTCTCGTCGGTGGCGACCACCGCGGGCAGGCTCTCGGGCCGGGTGAAGCGGAACGTCAGCCCCGCGGCCTCGGCCTGGAGGCGGACCATGTCGACGATCTGGTCGAGGAAATCCGACAGCCGGATCTCGTTGCGGTGCACTTGGAGCCGCCCGGCCTCCATCCGCGAGATGTCGAGCAGCCCGTCGATCAGGCCCGACAGGTGCTGGGCGCTGCGGCGGATCACCTGCAAGCCGCGCCGCCGGGGCGCCGGGATCTCGGGATCGACCTCCAGCAATTGGGCGTAACCGAGCACGGCGTTCAAGGGCGTGCGCAGTTCGTGGCTGATACCGACGACGTAGCGGCTCTTGGCGAGATTGGCGGCTTCCGCCGTCTCCTTGGCTTCCTGCAACTTGGCGTCGGTGATCTTATGGGCGGCGATCTCGGCTTGATAGAGCGCGGTCTGGCGCTCGGTCTCGGCCTGGGCGACGCGGCGGCTCTCCTGCGCCAGCACGAACAGCCACGCGACAATGCCGAGGATCAGCACGAGGATGAAGAACACGCTGGTGAGCGCCGCCCGCAGGGTCTCGCGGTGCTCCGGGTGGCCGCTGCTCGCCCCCGCATGGACGATGCCGAGGATCAGCCCGATCACGCCGACGAGGCAGAGCATCAGGGCGAGGTAGCGCCCGAGCGGCGCGCCGATCCAGGCGGCCAGCGGCGCAGGCACGAACCGCCCGAGGCTCGCCTGCGCCTGTGCGTCGAGGCGCCCGTGCGGCTTGCACAGGTCGCCGCAGCGGGCGTCGAGGGAACAGCACAGCGAGCAGATCGGCCCGTCATAGGCCGGGCAATGCGCCATGTCCTCGCCCTCGAACGGTAGCTCGCAGACGCGGCAGACGATCTCGCCGGCCACGGGCGCGGGCTGGCGCGCGATGTAGAAGCGCCCGCCCGTGCCCCAGGCGATCAGCGGCGCGGTCGCGAACGCGGCGGCGAGCGCCAAGAGCGGCGCGAAGGCGGCCATGAGGCTCCCGAACACGCCGGCATAGGCGAGCCAGCCGAGCGCCAGCCCCAGCGCCATCGCCCCGGTGCCGACGGGATTGATCGCGTAGAGATGGGCCCGCTTGAACTCGATGCCCGGCGGCGAGAGCCCGAGCGGCTTGTTGACGCCGAGATCCGAGGCCAGCGCCCCGACCCAGGCCGAGACCACGACGGCGTAGAGCGGCAGGGTGCTCTCGATGGTCTTGTCGATGCCGAGTTCCATCAGCATCAGCGCGATGGCGACGTTGAACACCAGCCAGACCACGCGGCCCGGATGGCTGTGGGTGAGGCGCGAGAAGAAGTTCGACCACGCGATCGAGCCGGCATAGGCGTTGGTGAGGTTGATCTTGATCTGCGACAGCGCGACGAAGCCGGCCATCAGCAAGAGTGCCCCCTCCCGCGAGGGCGTGACGTAGCCGAAGGCGACGGCGTACATCCGGGTCGGCTCGGCGGCCTGCGGCGCCGGGATGCCGTGGCCGAGCGCCAGCACCGCGAGGAACGCCCCGAGCAGGATTTTGAGAAGGCCCGGCACGATCCAGCCGGCGCCGCCGGCCAATACCGCCGTCCACCAGCGCCGATCGCCGCGGCCCCGAGCCGGGGGGACGAACCGCAGGAAATCGACCTGCTCGCCGACCTGGGCGAGGAGCGCGAGGAGTACGCTGGTGGCGAGCCCGAAGCGCAGCGGATCGAACCCGACGGCTGCTCCGTCGCCGAGGCCGGGGAAGGCGGCCAGCGTGCCGAGCGAGGCGGGGGCGTCGGGGCTCGCCGCGATGAAGACGAGCGGCAGGAGATTGAGCGCGAGCCAGACCGGCTGCGACCAGATCTGGAAGCGGCTGATGAGGCGGATGCCGTAGACGACGAGCGGGATCACGATTCCCGCGCAGAGGATGTAGCCGAGCCAGAGCGGCAGGCCGAAGCAGAGCTGCAAGGCCAGCGCCATGATGGCGGCTTCGATCGCCAGGAACAGGAAGGTGAAGCTCGCGTAGATCAGCGAGGTCACGGTCGAGCCGAGATAGCCGAAGCCCGCGCCGCGGGTCAGCAGGTCCATGTCGACGCCGTGGCGGGCGGCGTAGACGGCGATGGGGGCGGCGGTGGCGAAGATCAGCGCGCCGACGAGCAGCACGGCGGCGAGCGTGTTGGTGAAGCCCACCGCCAGCACCAGCGTGCCGCCGATGGCCTCCAGCGCCAGGAACGAGATCGAGCCGAGCGCCGTCTGCGCCACCGCCAGCGGGCTCCAGCGCCGCGCCTTCTTGGCGGTGAAGCGGAGCGCGTAATCCTCCAGCGTCTCGTCGGCGACGAGGCGGTTGTAGGCGCGCCGGATCGGGATGATGTGCTGGCGGCCGTTCATCGTGAGGGGTGTCGTCGGTCCCGTGCGACGCCGGACGAGCCTGCGCTTCGGCGTGAGAGGCAGGATGCGCGCCCCGCCACCACGCAGGCAAGAGCCGTGCGCGCCGGGCGGCACGCCGGAGGATTTCATACGAAGGGAGACCATCCTGCGCCCCGGCTGGGGGAGGGGCCATACGCAGAACAGCGTATATGCTGCGATGCAATGCACGGCCTAGCCTGCACCTCGTCGATCCGCGGCCGCCCCAGGAGCCGCCGGACGCGTACAGGGCTGGCAGAATGGCGAAGGACACTTCCGACACCGAGAACGGCCTGCGCTCGCCGCTGCGGCGCAAGCTCCTGATGGGCATGGCCGGACTGCCCGCGCTGGCGCTGATGCCGCGGCCGTCGTTCGCCGCCGCGCCGACCTCGGCGGTCAACACCACCGGGCTCGCGGTCACCGACACCGAGGTGACGGTCGGCATCCTGCACTCGGCCACCGGCACGATGGCGATCTCCGAGACCGGCACGATCCAGGCCGAAAAGCTCGCCATCGCCCAGATCAACGAGATGGGCGGCGTGCTCGGCCGCAAGATCAAGATCATCCAGGAGGACGGCGCCTCCGACTGGCCGACCTTTGCCGAGAAGGCCAAGAAGCTCCTCGTCAACGACCACTGCGCCGCGGTGATGGGCTGCTGGACCTCGGCCTCGCGCAAGGCCGCGCTGCCGGTGTTCGAGCAGTACAACGGCCTGCTGTACTACCCGACCTTCTACGAGGGCCTGGAGCAGTCCAAGAACGTCATCTACACCGGCCAGGAGGCGACGCAGCAGATCCTCGCCTCGCTCGACTGGGTCAACAAGGAGAAGGGCGCCAAGACCTTCTTCATGATCGGCTCGGACTACATCTGGCCGCGCACCTCGAACAAGATCGCCCGCAAGCACATCGAGAACGTGCTGAAAGGCACGGTGGTCGGCGAGGAATACTATCCGCTCGGCCACACGCAGTTCAACTCGGTGATCAACAAGATCAAGCTCAAGAAGCCCGACGTGATCTTCGCCGACGTGGTCGGCGGCTCGAACGTGGCGTTCTACAAGCAGCTCAAGGCGGCGGGCATCGATCTGTCGAAGCAGACCCTGCTGACGATCTCGGTCACCGAGGACGAGATCGACGGCATCGGCGGCGACAACATCGCCGGCGCCTATTCCTGCATGAAGTACTTCCAGTCGCTCAAGAACCCGAACAACGAGAAGTTCGTCGCCGCCTTCAAGAAGATGTGGGGCGAGAAGACCGTGCTCGGCGACGTCACCCAGGCGGGCTATCTCGGTCCGTTCCTGTGGAAGATGGCGGTCGAGAAGGCGGGCTCCTTCGACGTCGACAAGGTGGTCGCGGCCTCGCCCGGCATCGAGTTCAAGGACGCGCCGGAAGGCTACGTGAAGATCCACGAGAACCATCACCTCTGGTCCAAGACCCGCGTCGCCAAGGCCCTGCCCACGGGCCAGTTCGAGGTGGTCTACGAGAGCCCCGAACTGATCGAGCCGAACCCCTTCCCGAAGGGGTACCAGTAGTCTCGACATTTCCCCTCCCCCTTGCGGGGAGGGGTAGGGGTGGGGGTCGTGCAGAACGACGCGGGACGGTGCCTCCTGCACCACCCCCACCCCCGGCCCCTCCCCGCAAGGAGGAGGGGAGACGCGTGGCCCGCCTCTTGCTGCCCCTCGAAATCCTCCGCCGGAGACACCTCCCATGTTCGGCGAATACTCGCTCGCAGACCTCAGCTCGATTTTCGTGATGCAGGGCTTCGCGGGGCTGATCCTGTTCTCGGTCTACGTGCTGATGGCGCTGGGGCTGGCGATCATCTTCGGCCAGATGGGCGTCATCAACATGGCGCACGGCGAGTTCATGATTCTCGGCGCCTACGTCACCTACCTGTGCTCGACGTTCTTCCAAGAGCACCTGCCGGCCCTGTTCTCTGCCTACTTCTTCATCGCCATGGCCCTGGCCTTCCTGGCCTCCGGGGCGCTGGGGATGCTAGTCGAGTGGGCGCTGATCCGCCATCTCTACAAGCGGCCCCTCGACACGCTGCTCGCGACCTGGGGCCTGTCGCTGATCCTGCAGCAGGCCTACCGCTCGATCATCGGCCCGCGCGAGGTCGGCGTGGAGCTGCCCTCGTGGATGATGGGCTCGATTCCCGTCACCGATTCCATCGAGGTGCAGATCAACGGCCTGTTCGTGATCGCGGTCACCACCGTCATCACGCTGGGCGTCGCCGTGCTGATCTACCGCTCGCGCTTCGGCGCGCAGATCCGCGCCGTGATGAGCAACCGCTCGATGGCCGGCGCCGTCGGCATCGATACGGAAAAGGTCGATCGCTACACCTTCGGCCTCGGCTGCGGCATCGCCGGCATCGCGGGCTCCGCCTTCACCATGATCGGCTCGACGGGGCCGACCTCGGGCCAGCTCTACATCGTCGACACCTTCCTGATCGTGGTCTTCGGCGGCGCGGCGAGCCTGCTGGGCACCATCGCCTCGGCCTTCTCGATCTCGCAGACCCAATCGACCCTCGAATTCTTCCTCTCCGGCTCGATGGCCAAGGTGCTCACCCTGCTCGCGGTGGTGGCGATCCTGATGCTGCGGCCGCAGGGCCTGTTCACCCTCAAGGTCCGTCGCTGAGGAGCGCGCCCCGATGACGAGCCCGATCCAGAACCTGTCGAAGGCCGTGACGGTCAACGACAACCCCTTCATGAAGCCGATCGAGTGGGTCAGCCTCGCGCTGCTGGCCGGCTTCATCCTCGTGGTCCTGCCGCTGGTGCTCGACGGCTTCCGCCTGAATCTCGTCGGCAAGTACCTCACCTACGCCTTCGTCGCCCTCGGCCTCGTCATCTGCTGGGGCTACGCCGGCATCCTCTCCCTCGGCCAGGGCGTCTTTTTCGGCCTCGGCGGGTACTGCATGGCCATGTATCTCAAGCTCGAAGCTTCGAGTGTTGAGAACACAAAAATCCAGTCGACGCCGGGCATTCCGGACTTCATGGACTGGAACCAGATCACCTCGATCCCGTGGTTCTGGCAGCCGTTCCACAGCCTGCCGCTGACGCTGCTGCTCGTGATCGCGGTGCCGGTGGCCTTCGCCTTCGTGATCTCGGTGGCGATGTTCAAGCGCCGCGTCGGCGGCACCTACTTCGCCATCATCACCCAGGCCATCGCCGCGATCCTGACGATCCTGATCGTCGGACAGCAGGGCTACACGGGGGGCATCAACGGCATCACCGACCTGCGCACGCTGAACGGCTGGGACATCCGCACGGATTCGGCGAAGTTCATCCTCTACTTCGTCAACGGCGGGCTGCTGATCGGCTGCATTCTGATGGCGCAGTACGTCAAGAAGTCGAAGCTCGGGCGCATTCTGGTGGCCATGCGCGAGAAGGAGGACCGGGTCCGCTTCTCCGGCTACTCGGTGGCGGGCTTCAAGGTGTTCGCCTTCTGCCTCGCGGCGGCCTTCGCCGCAGTGGGCGGGGCGATGTTCACCCTGCAGGTCGGGTTCATGTCGCCCTCGTTCGTCGGCATCGTGCCCTCCATCGAGATGGTGATCTACGCGGCCGTCGGCGGGCGCCTGTCGCTGTTCGGCGCGGTCTGGGGGACGCTGCTCGTCAACTTCGCCAAGACCTCGTTCTCCGAGTCCTTCCCCGACCTGTGGCTCTTCGGCCTCGGCGCCCTGTTCATCGCCGTGGTGCTGGCCTTCCCCAACGGTCTCGCCGGCCTCTGGCGCGAGCATGTCGAGCCGCGCCTGTTCCGCAAGGCCAAGGATCTGAAGCCGGTCGCCGCCCCCGTCCTGCCCCAGGGCGCCCCCGCCGAGTGAGGATCGAGACAGTCATGAACGCGGCCATCCTCCCCTCGACCCTCATCGGCACGCCGGCGGACGACAAGAACTTCCTGCTCGCGGTCGAAGGGCTCACCGTCTCCTTCGACGGGTTCAAGGCGGTCAACGACGTGTCGTTCTACGTCGATCCCGACGAGATCCGGGTCATCATCGGCCCCAACGGCGCGGGCAAGACCACGGTGCTCGACCTGATCTGCGGGCGCACCAAGGCCAGCTCCGGCTCGATCAAGTACAAGGGCCAGGAGCTGACCCGGCTCTCCGAGAGCGCCATCGTCCAGGCGGGGGTGGGGCGCAAGTTCCAGACGCCGTCGATCTACGACGACCTGACGGTGTTCGAGAACCTCGAGATTTCGTTCCCCCGCGGGCGGTCGGTGTTCGGTGCGCTCACCTTCAAGCGCGACGCGGAAGTCCGCGACCGCATCCACGAGATCGCGCAGACGATCTTCCTCAAGGACCAGCTCGACGAGCGGGCCGAGTTCCTCAGCCACGGCCAGAAGCAGTGGCTGGAGATCGGCATGCTGCTGATCCAGGACCCGGAACTCCTCATGCTCGACGAGCCGGTCGCCGGCATGAGCGTCGGCGAGCGGATCAAGACCGCCGAACTCCTCAACCAGATCATCAAGGGTCGCTCGGTGCTCGTCATCGAGCACGACATGAAGTTCGTCGAGGACATCGCCCACCGGGTCACCGTGCTGCATCAGGGCAAAGTGCTGTCGGAAGGCTCGATGGAGCGGGTCAAGACCGACCCGAAGGTCGTCGAAGTCTATCTCGGTCATTGAGGGACGCAGGATTGATGCTTCAGACCGCTCCCCACACCGCCCCCGTGCCGCCGGTCCTGGCCGGCGCCGCGCCGATGCTGGCGATCTCCGACCTTCATTCGGCCTATGGCCAGAGCGAGGTGCTGCACGGCCTCGACATCAACGTCGCGCCCGGTGAGATCGTCGCGGTGATGGGCCGCAACGGCATGGGCAAGTCGACGCTCATGAAGACCCTGATGGGCATCGTGCCGACGAAGTCCGGCACGGTCACCGTCGCGGGCACCGACGTGACGGCGATGAAGAGCCACGCCCGCGTCGCGGCCGGCCTCGCCTACGTGCCGCAGGGCCGGATGATCTTCTCCACCATGACGGTGCAGGAGAACATCGAGACGGGGCTAACCGTCACCAAATCGCGAAAAGTGCCGCAGGACCTCTACACGATGTTCCCGGTGCTGCTCGAAATGAAGGGCCGGCGCGGCGGCAACCTCTCGGGCGGTCAGCAGCAGCAGCTCGCCATCGCCCGGGCGCTCGCCTCGAATCCGAAGGTGCTGCTCCTCGACGAGCCGACCGAGGGCATCCAGCCCTCGATCATCCGCGAGATGGGTCGCACGCTGAAGAAGATCCGCGACGAGCGCGGGCTCTCCATCGTCGTCTCGGAGCAGGTCCTGAGCTTCGCCATGGACGTGGCCGACCGGGTGCTCGTCATCGAGAACGGTTCGATCGTCCACGAGTCTCTGCGGGCCGACATCGACGAGGCGCAGGTCGCCCGCTTCCTGTCGGTGTGAGGGGATCGGAATGGCCGATTACGAAATCTTCGAACTCGGCGACGTCGTCCTGCAATCCCGGCAGACGATCCGCGGCGCGCAGCTCGCCTATAAGACCTACGGTACGCTCAACGCCGCCAAGGACAACGTCATCGTCTATCCGACGTGGTACTCCGGTCAGCATTACGAGAACGAGTGGCTGATCGGGCCGGGCCGGGCGCTCGACCCGGCGACCTACTTCATCATCGTGCCGAACATGTTCGGCAACGGGCTGTCCTCGTCGCCGAGCAACACGCCCGCCCCCTTCAACGGCCCGCGCTTTCCCAAGGTCACGGCCTACGACAACGTGGTGCAGCAACACCGGCTGGTCACGGAGAAATTCGGCATCGAGCGGGTCAAGCTCGTGACCGGCTGGTCGATGGGCGCGCTCCAGACCTTCCACTGGGGCGCCCTGTTTCCGGACATGGTCGAGCGCATCCTGCCGTTCCAGGGCTCGGCGAAGTGCTCGCGGCACAACTTCGTCTTCCTGGAAGGCGTGAAGGCCGCGCTCCAGGCCGATGCCGCCTTCGCCGATGGCTTCTACACCGCCCAGCCGCAGCGGGGCCTGCGCGCCGCCGCCCGGGTCTATGCCGGCTGGGGCTTGTCGCAGACGTTCTACCGGGCCGAGGGCGACCTGAAGCGGCTCGGCTACGCCTCGCTGGAGGATTTCCTCGTCGGCTTCTGGGAGGGCTGGCTGCTGGCGAAGGACGCCAACAACCTGCTCGCCATGCTCTGGACCTGGCAGAACGGCGACATCTCGAACAACCCGCTCTACGGCGGCGACTTCGCCAAGGCGCTCGGGGCCATCAAGGCCAAGGCGATCGTGATGCCGGCCTCGACCGACCTCTACTTCCCCCCCGAAGACAGCGCCATCGAGGTCTCGCACATGCCGAACGCCGAACTGCGCATCGTCGAGACCGACTGGGGCCACTTCGCGGGCGGCCCCGGCACCTCGCCCGACGACATCACCGTGCTCGACGCGGCCCTGAAGGAGCTGCTCGCGCGCTGAACCCCCTCGGCGGGGCGCTTTCGAAGCGGCCCGCCCGCACCGATCCGGCGCTCGTCAGCGCCGGATGAACGAAGAACGACAACCGACGATCCGCCAGGGCGGCCGGACCACCACCGGACACGCAACGGCGGCGGCTGACCAAAATTGTAAGAGGAGCGCGCGAAGGATATGCCCGAGACGCTGATCAAGGTCGATCTCACGCAATCGGCCTACGACAACGACATGGTGCACAATCGCTGGCACCCCGACATCCCGATGGTCGCGACCGTGAAGCCCGGCGACGACTTCATCGTCGAGACCTACGACTGGACCGGCGGCTTCATCAAGAACAACGATTCCGCCGACGACGTGCGCGACATCGACCTGTCGATCGTCCACTTCCTGTCGGGCCCCATCGGCGTCGAGGGCGCCGAGCCCGGCGACCTGCTGGTGGTCGATCTCCTCGACATCGGCGCCAAGCCCGAATCGCAGTGGGGCTTCAACGGCTTCTTCTCGAAGAACAACGGCGGCGGCTTCCTCGACGAGCACTTCCCCCAGGCCCAGAAGTCGATCTGGGATTTCGAGGGCATGTTCACCAAGTCGCGCCACGTGCCCGGCGTGCGCTTCCCCGGCCTGATCCATCCGGGCCTGATCGGCTGCCTGCCCGATCCGAAGATGCTGGAGACGTGGAACACCCGCGAGAAGGCGCTGTTCGACACCAACCCGGAGCGGGTGCCGGCGCTCGCCACGCTGCCCTTCGGCCCGACCGCGCATATGGGCCGCCTCAAGGGCGAGGCGAAGGATAACGCGGCGGCGACGGGCGCCCGCACGGTGCCGGGGCGCGAGCACGGCGGCAATTGCGACATCAAGGATCTGTCGCGCGGCTCGAAAATCTACTTCCCGGTCTACGTGCCGGGCGCCGGCCTCTCCATGGGCGATCTGCATTTCAGCCAGGGCGACGGCGAGATCACCTTCTGCGGCGCCATCGAGATGGCCGGCTGGGTCCATCTCAAGGTGAGCCTGATCAAGGACGGCATGGCGAAGTACGGGATCAGGAACCCGATCTTCAAGCCGTCGCCGGTCACGCCGAAATACGACGACCACCTGATCTTCGAGGGCGTCTCCGTCGACGAGTACGGCAAGCAGCATTATTTGGATGTGACCGTCGCCTACCGGCAGGCCTGCCTCAACGCGATCGAATACCTGAAGAAGTTCGGATATTCGGGCGCGCAGGCCTACTCGATCCTCGGCACCGCCCCGGTCCAGGGCCACATCTCCGGCGTCGTCGACATCCCCAACGCCTGCGCGACCCTCTGGATTCCGACCGGCATCTTCGACTTCGACATCAACCCGTCTGCGGCCGGGCCGACGAAGTTTTTGGACGGTTCCGTCCAGATGCCGCTCTCGCCGGACCTCTGATCATGCCGGTCTACGACTATTCCTGCGAGTCTTGCGGGCCGTTCACGGTGCTGCGCCCGATGGCGCAGTTCAAGGACCCGCACGACTGCCCGGATTGCGGCGGGGCCTGCCAGCGCGCCTTCCTCACCGCCCCGCGCATCGCCGGCATGGATGCGGGGCTGAAGGCCGCCCACGCCACCAACGAGCGCAGCCGCCACGAACCGCGGCGCTCCGGCAGCCACGGGGCCGGCTGCGGCTGCTGCTCGCCCAAGAAGAAGGCCTCCGCCCCCGCGGCGGCCAAGAGCTTTCCGAATGCCCGGCCCTGGATGATCAGCCACTAGGACCGGACGCCTTCCCACCCACCCCCTCATCCTGAGGTGCGGAGCGCAGCGGAGCCTCGAAGGAGGCCTCCAGCAGAGCGCGCGATCCCTGGAGCCCTCCTTCGAGGCCGCTTCGCGGCACCTCAGGATGAGGGCGCGGGTGGGACGACAGCCATTGAGGCGGCCGGTGCCATCCGGCCGCCTCACGCGGCGAGGCCGAAAACGGCCCGCCGCATGCATTCGGGAGGGAGCCTTTCGAACGAAACCGCTCCGCGAGGGAGCCGCCGACCGATCACGACAAGCGGGGGATCACCCCGTGGTGAGCGGCCGGCGCAGAGCACGGGTTGGGGACCGACAATGCGCACCACCACGAGACGAGCACGACGACATCACCGGGGCCTGTCCGCCTCCGCCCTCCTGGCCGCCGGCCTCGCGCTGAGCGGGACGGCGGCACAGGCGCAGCAGCCCTCGCCGGTCGGCCAGTTCAACGACCAGACCCAGCCGCGCACCGATCCCGCCATCGCCGCCAAGCCCGGCGACCCCGTCCGCGTCGGACCGCTCGCCCCCTGGGCCACCGACA
>NZ_JBBXMW010000026.1:0-57966 GCF_038442325.1 Methylorubrum subtropicum
ACGTCGGTCCAGCGTCATACTCTCACGGCTCGATCTTCCGACCGAACCCGCAAGGACATGAACAAGCCGCCCGCGTTTCTCTTTCTCGATATCTACTTGTCAAAGAGCGCGAAGCCTACACCCGAGGTGTAACCTCCTGCTGCCGACGCGCCATCATCCCGGTTGCCCGGCCCGATCAGCCCCGTCTTCAGCGATAGTTCCGCGGCGGTCCCGTTCACGCAGCGACCGTAAGTCGTTGCCGGGAAGTCCGCTCGAGCGGTCCGTGGCGTCTAGAGCCGGCGAACCGTCCTGTCAACCGTCATCCGATCGACACATCGGGGACACGAAGGACAGCGATCGTCCGATCCAGTCGCCCGGATCAGCCGTGCCGCTCAATCAGTCCCGATGACCTCCGGTTCGCTGCCCCACCGTGTGGTGGGCCGCGGCGCCCCGTTGGTGAGGTGCTTCTACGGGGCCCTTATGCCCTCGTCAATCGGAAAATCGAGAAAAGTTCGCGGGAGCCTGCCAAGGGCCTTCCTGGCGAAGCGGAAGGCCCATCCGAAAATGGGGTACGCTTAGGAGCGCGTGCCCCAGCGCTGGCCCATGCGGCTCGCGCCCGCGGCTTCGGCGCCGATGGCCGGGCCGCTCGCGCGGGCGGGATGGTGCTGCGATTCCGGGGCTTCGGTGCCCGACGCGATCAGGTCGGGCACCGCGGCCATCGCCTCGGTGCCGCGGCCTTGCGCGAACTGGCCGGCCTTGCGGTAGGTCCAGAGATAGCCGGGCACCACCGCCTCGACCGCGGTCGGGACGATGCCGAGCCCCTCGATGGTGCGCCCCTCGGACTTGGCGGCCTCCGAGACGACGTTGTCGCTCTGGAGCAGCGTGACCTGATCACGGGTGAGCTTGAGGTGTGGGGGCAAGAGCCCGAAGGTGAGCGTGTCGATGATCTCCAGCACGCGGGCCTGGAGCCGCGCCGCGGGCTCGGGCAGGTCGATCACAGCGCGGCGGCGCATGATCACCTCAAACATGTAGCGCACGAAGTATTCGAGCGTATTCACCTCCGGCCCGCCGAGTTCGTAGATCTTGCCCCTCTCGGCATCGCCATCGACCGCGCGGGCGATCGCCTCGGCGACGTCGCCGACGAAGACCGGCTGGAACCGCGACTGCGCGCCGGCCAGCGGCAGCGCCGGCAGGAAGGTTGCGAGCCCGGCGAAGCGGTTGAAGAAGCCGTCGCCGGGGCCGAACAGGAGGGACGGTCGGAAGATGACGGCGTCCGGGCTGGCACGGTGCACTTCCGCTTCGCCCGCCGCCTTGGAGCGGGCGTAGAGCGAGGGCGAGGCCTCGTCCGCGCCGATGGCCGAGACGTGGATCACCCGCGCGCCGACCGCCGCCGCGGCCCGCGCGATGGTGCCGGCGCCCTCGGTCTGCAGCGTCGCGAAGCGCTGGCTCCCCTGCTCCTGCAGGATGCCGACGAGGTTGATGACGATGTCCGAATGCTCGACCGCGCGGCGGACGGAATCGGGATAGCGGAGGTTGGCCTGCACGGCGACGATCTGGCCGACCTTGCCGAGCGGCTGAAGAAACAGCGCGAGGTCGGGCCGGCGCACCGCGACGCGGATGCGGTAACCGCGCTTGGCCAGCGCCCGCACCACGTGGCGGCCGAGGAAGCCGGAGCCGCCGAACACGGTCACGAGCTGCGATTGCGGGCGCAGCGGCGCGCCGTCGTTGCCGGGTCCGGTGCTGGGGCTGGTCATGGCCGACGAAAAACCTCTCTCGCGGAACACCGCGAGACCGGCATCACGGGCCGGCCGCGCGGCCGACGGGCCACGGACGGGACCCTCGGCAGCACGCTCCTTAGACCAGTTTCAGGGCGGAGGGCAGTCGTCGGCGAGAACGAAATCGGCGAACTCTCATCCGATCCGCCCCCTCCCCTTCCGGCCACGGCGCCCCGCGCCAGATCGGGTTGGGGTGAGCGGGGGCGCTTGTGGCGAGCGAGGGGAGTTTTTGGCGGGCGGTCGCGCTCTACGCGGCGCTCTACGGCGGATACGGTGCGCTGTCGCCGTTCCTGCCGGCCGCCCTCGCCGCGCGCGGGCTCGAGGCGTCGCAGATCGGCACGCTGCTCGCCGCGGCGATGCTGGTGCGGCTCGTCGTCGGCCCGCCGACCGGGCGGCTCGCGGACCGGTACGCTGCCGTGCGGGGTTTCCTGGCGTTCGGTCTCGCGGCCTCGGGCGGGCTGACCCTAGGCCTGCTCGCCGGCGACGGGCTCGCGGTGCTGGTCGTCCTTGTGCTGATCCATGCGGCGACGAGCGCGGCGCTCAGCCCGCTCGCCGACGCGCTTGTTCTCGCCGGCCGGAACGGCGCGGCCTACGGGCGCATCCGCGGGGCCGGCTCGGCCGCCTTCATCGTCACCACCGTGCTGACCGGATGGCTCGTCGGGCGCTACGGCGACGGGGCCGGGCTCGGGGCCTGCGCCGTGCTGTTCGGAATGGCCGCGCTGGTGACGCTGCGGCTCCCCGCCCCGGCTTGCCCGCCGGCGGCGGGGGCGACGGGCGAGTTTCGGGCGCTCGTCGCCATCGGCGCCTTTCGCCGCCTCGTGCTCGCCGCCGCCCTGGTGATCGGCGCGCATGCCATGCACGACGCCTTCGCGGTGATCGCCTGGACCGGGGCCGGGATCGGTGCCAGCGCCGCCGGCCTGCTCTGGGCGGAGGCGGTCGCGGCGGAAGTCCTGGTGTTCTTCTGGCTCGGGCCGCGCCTGCTCGGCCGGATCGGGCCGGCCCGCGCGCTCGAACTCGCCGCGCTCGCCGGGGCCCTGCGCTGGGCGGTGCAGGCGCAGACGACGTGGCTCCCCGCGCTGATCGCGATCCAGGCGCTGCATGGGCTGACCTTCGCGCTCCTGCACCTCGCCTGTCTGCGGATTCTCACGCGCGCGGTGCCGGAGGGGCTGCGCGCCACCGCGCTCACCGTCTACGGCAGCTTGGGCCTCGGCCTCGCCTCGGCGCTGGTGACGCTCGCCGCCGGGCCGCTCTACGGCGGCTTGGGGCTGCCCGCGTTCTGGGCCATGAGCGGGCTGAGCCTGTTGGCGGTGCCGGTCGCGCACCGGCTGTGGCGCGACATTCGCCAGGATGCGGCGGGACATATATAGAACGATCGTTCGAAGAACCGTGATGCCATGCCCGCCGTCGCCGACATCCTGATCCCGCTGGCGCTCGACACCGCCTACAGCTACGCGGTGCCGCCCGGCCTGACGCTGGCGGCCGGCGACGTGGTGCAGGTGCCTCTGGGCCCTCGCGAGACCATCGGCGTCGTCTGGGGCGTCGATGAGCGGGCCTCGGGCGGCAACCTGCGGCCGGTGACGGGGCGGATCGAGGTCCCTCCCCTGTCCGAGCCGCTGCGCAAGCTGGTCGATTGGCTCGCCCGTTACACGCTCGCCCCGAAGGGCTCGGCGCTCGCGATGGCTTTGCGCCTGCCCGACGAGGCGGCGCAGCGCGAGAGCTCCCGCATCGGCGTGCGCACGTCCGGTCGCCCGGCCTCCCGCCCGACGGCGGCGCGGGGCAAGGTGCTGGCGGTCGCTTCCGACGGGGCGGTGCGGGGCAAGAGCGCGCTCGCCAAGGAGGCGGGCGTGTCGCTCAGCGTCGTCGATGGCCTCATCGACGACGGCGCGCTGGAGGCCGTGGCGCTCGTCCCCGAGCCGGTGGCCCTGCCGCCCGATCCCGATCATCCCCGCGTGCCGCTCTCCGACGCGCAGGCGGCTGCGGCGCACGATCTCATCGCGGCGCCCTCCCCGACCGAGACCGGCGGTACGATCCTGCTCGAAGGCGTCACCGGCTCGGGCAAGACGGAGGTCTATTTCGAGGCGGTGGCCGAGTGCGTGCGCGAGGGGCGCCAGGCCCTGGTGTTGATGCCGGAGATCGCGCTCACCGCGCAGTTCCTCGATCGGTTCGCGAGCCGCTTCGGCGTACGCCCAGCGACGTGGCATTCCGGCATCGGCGGCAAGCGGCGCGAGCGCATCCGCGCGGGCGTCGCCTCGGGCGGGGTCTCGGTGGTGGTCGGCGCCCGCTCGGCGCTGTTCCTGCCCTTCACCCGGCTCGGCCTGATCGTGGTCGATGAGGAGCACGAGAGCGCCTACAAGCAGGAGGACGGCGTCCACTACCACGCCCGCGACATGGCGGTGGTGCGCGGCCGGCTCGAAGGCTGCCCGGTGGTGCTGGCGTCCGCCACCCCCTCGATCGAGTCGCTGGTGAATGCCCAGAGCGGGCGCTACCGCCACGTCTCGCTGCCCGGCCGCTTCGGCGGGCGCCCGCTACCGGACATCAAGGCGATCGACATGCGCCTCGACAAGCCAGAGATCGGGCGCTTCCTGTCCCCACCCATGGTCAACGCCGTGAAGGCGACGCTGGCCGCGGGCGAGCAGGCGCTGCTGTTCCTCAACCGCCGGGGCTACGCGCCGCTGACCCTGTGCCGCGCCTGCGGCCATCGCTACCAGTGCCGCAACTGCTCGACCTGGCTCGTTGAGCACCGCTTCCGCCGGGCGCTGGTCTGCCACCAATGCGGCTACGCACAGCCGAAGCCCGAAGCCTGCACCGAGTGCGGCGCCTTCGATCACCTGACGCCCTGCGGCCCCGGCGTCGAGCGCATCGCGGAAGAAGCCACCGCGCTGTTTCCCGACAAGCGCATCGTCGTCCTGTCGAGCGACTTTCCCGGCGGGGCCGAGCGGCTTCGGCAGGAGCTGGAGACGGTGGCGGCGGGCGAGTGCGACATCGTCATCGGCACGCAGTTGGTCGCCAAGGGCCACAACTTCCCGCACCTGACGCTCGTCGGCGTGCTGGATGCCGATATCGGGCTCACCACGGGCGATCCGCGGGCGGCCGAGCGCACGTTCCAGCTCTTGCAGCAAGTGACCGGCCGCGCCGGGCGCGGCGAGCGGCCGGGGCGCGCGCTGCTCCAGACCTACCAGCCCGACCATCCGGTCATCGCCGCCCTGCTCTCGGGGGACGCCGAGCGCTTCTACGAGGAGGAGATCGGCGCCCGCGAGGCGGCGGGGCTGCCGCCGTTCGGGCGGCTCGCGGCGCTGATCGTGTCGGGCGAGGAGCGCGAGAAGGCCGAAGCCCACGGGCAGGCGCTGGCGCGCGCGGCCGATCCGCCGCCCGGCGTCATGGTGCTGGGGCCGGCGGAGGCTCCGCTGGCGCTGGTGCGCGGGCGCTGGCGCTTCCGTCTGCTGGTTAAGACCGAGCGCGGCATCGACGTGCAGAGCTACCTGCGCGACTGGCTGGCGCGGGGACCGAAGCCGCGAGGCAATCTCAAGGTCGCAATCGACGTGGACCCGCAGAGTTTCCTATAAGCGGCCTCCCGGGCGGCCGGCGCGGGACTCCCGCGTCGGCGCCCTTTCGAGGAGCGCCGCGCCTTGCTGACCTATGAGAAGAAGCCCGATTCCGCGATCGCCGAGATCGTCGTCGACGGCAAGATCTCCGACGAGGAGATGAACGCGGTGATGACCGCGATGAAGGCCGACCTCGACAAGGGCGGCAAGCTCAAGCTGTTGGAGGACGTGCGCGCCTTCGAGGGCATGGAGCCGGCGGCCTTCTTCAAGGACCCGCGCTTCGGCCTGTCGATGATGAAGGGCGTGAGCCACGTGGCGCTCGTCACCGACGCGACCTGGCTGCGGGCGGTGGCCGAGACCTTCGGCTTCGTCTCGCCGGTGCAGATCAAGGTGTTCGAGCGCGCCCGGATCGCCGAGGCGCGGGCTTGGCTCGAAGCCGGCGTCTGAGCCGTCTCCTTCGGGAAAACGCAGAGATCGCGTTCCGTGACGCGATCTCCTGAAAAGTCCGAAAAAAATCAGTTCCGGTCGTCCGGGGACAGCGGCAGGGGCATAACCTCGATGCCCTCCTCGGCGAGTTCCCGCGCCTCGTGCGGGGTCGCCTCGCCGTAGATCGGGCGGCCTTCCGCGTCGCCGTAATGGATCGCCCGCGCCTCCTCGGCGAAGCGGTCGCCGACATGCTCGGAGGTCGAGACCACGTGCTCGCGCACCGCCTTGAACAGGGCGCGCAGGCGCCGCTCCGGCTCGGCGAGCATCGGCATCGGCATCGGCGCGGTGGGCGGCGGGCTCGGGGGGGCCGGGAGGCTGGCCGGCTCGGCCGCGGGGCGGCGGTCGCGGTCGGTGCGGGCGACCGCCGGGGCCATCGGCGCCTTGGTCACCCGCCCCGACTCGCAGATCGGGCAGGTCACGAACCCGCGCGCGGCCTGCTCGTCATAGGCCGAGCCCGAGGGAAACCAGCTCTCGAAGCTGTGGCCGGAGTCGCAGACGAGGGTGAAGCGGATCATTTTCGTGAGGGCCTCGAGCGCGGGCAGAGCCACGCCGCGGGCGAAAAAGATAACAAAAGATCAGACTCGGCGCACGTCGAAGGGGCGTGCGTGGGACAGGGTGGGGATGCGCGCGCGGGCGTCCTGAACGCGGGCGAGGTCGATCTCGGCGAGGATGATGCCCGGCGCGTCGCCCTCGGCCTCGGCCAGGATGCGCCCCCAGGGATCGATGATGAGCGAGTGCCCGAAGGTCTCGCGTCCGTCCTCGTGCCGCCCGCCTTGAGCCGCCGAGATCATGAACGAGCCGGTCTCAATGGCCCGCGCCCTTTGCAGGATGTGCCAGTGCGCCTCGCCGGTCTGGCGGGTGAAGCAAGCGGGCGCCGTCAGCACCGTGGCGCCGGCCTCGGCCAGCGCCCGGTAGAGCGCGGGGAAGCGCAGGTCGTAGCAGATGGTGAGGCCGAAGGCCGCGAGCTGGGTCTGCGCCACCACCGCACAGGCGCCGCCCGAATAGGTCGCCGATTCGCGCCAGCTCTCGCCGTTGGGCAGATCGACGTCGTAGAGGTGGAGCTTGTCGTAGGAGGCGCGGATCGCACCCTCCGCATCGATCAGGAAGGCCCGGTTGGCGATTTTTTGGCCTTCGCGGATCGCCAGCGAGCCGATCTGAAGCACGATTCCGGTCTCGCGCGCGACTTCGCGCAGGGTCGCGAGCGTGGCGTCGGAATCCTGCGGGCCGACATGGGCGAACAGGGCGTCGCGGTCGCGCTCGATCAGCGAGGTCGTCTCGGGCGTCTGGACGTAGGCGGCGCCGGCAGTGGCGGCCTCGCGAACGGCCTTCACCGCGGCCTCGCGGTTGGCGGCCGGATCGCGCCCGCCGCGCATCTGCACGCAGGCGGCGACGAAGGTGGACGCCGCGCTCATGCGGCCAGCAGCGGGTCGAGCCCGCCCGCGCGGTCGAGGGCGTAGAGGTCGTCGCAGCCGCCGACATGGCGGTCGCCGACGAAGATCTGCGGCACGCTGGTGCGCCCGCCGGCCCGCTGGACCATCGCGGCCCGCGCGCCCGACGTCTTCTCGACGTCGATCTCGGTGAAGGCCACGCCCTTCTCGCGCAGCAGACTCTTGGCCGCCGAGCAATAGGGGCACCAGGCCGTGGTGTAGATCGTGACCGGCTGCATGGTCGCTCGCGCGCCCGAGGGGAGAAGCAGCCGATATAGGCGAGCGCCGCGTATCTTCCTACTGCGGGGAAGACACAGCGAGGATGATCGCAACGCCCTCAGGAACGAGCACCGTCATTCCGGGGCGCGAAGCGAACCCGGAATCCACGACTGGCCTCGACGCCTCGTAGGGCCGCGCATTACGGGTGGATTGCACGCCTCCGGCGCGCCCCTCCGGGTTCGGGTTCCGCTGCGCGGCCCCGGAATGACGGCGGAGGGGTTGGAGACGAACCGACCCCGCCCCTCACGCCGCGGCGAGCAGCTTCTCGACCTCGTTGACGAGTTCGCGCAGGTGGAAGGGCTTGGAAAGGACCTTTGCGTCCTTGGGCGCCTTCGAATCGGGGTTCAGCGCCACGGCGGCGAAGCCGGTGATGAACATCACCTTGATGTCGGGATCGAGTTCGGTGGCGCGGCGCGCCAGCTCGATGCCGTCCATCTCCGGCATGACGATATCCGTGAGCAGGAGCTCGAACGGCTCCTCGCGCAGGCGGTTATAGGCGGACAGACCGTTGTCGAACGACAGCACGTCGTAGCCGGCGTTCTGCAACGCCTTGGCCAGGAACCGCCGCATGTCGTTGTCGTCTTCCGCGAGCAGGATTTTCATCGAACGACGTCCCGATGCCTCTACGCCCTGGGGTGTTCATTCCATAAAGCGGCGGCATGGTAAACACGGGGTTAAGACCGGCGCGCCCACGGGACCGGCGGCCGTCCCGTGCGTTGCAGTAGACAGCCCGCCCGCGCCGCCGCAAAGTGGCGAAATGTCCCCCGTCCGCCACAGATCGGCGCCCGCCACGCGATGAGCCTCCCCCCCGCCGACGGCACCGAGACGTTCGATCCGCCCTTCGTCGTGGACGAGCCCGCCGCGCACGCCGTGCCGTTCGTGTTCAACGCGCCGCATTCCGGCGCCCATTACCCGCCGGCCTTCCTCGCCGCCTCCCGGCTCGACGCGCTGACGCTCCGCCGCTCCGAGGATGCCCATGTCGATCGGCTGTTCGCCGCGGTGGTCGGGCTCGGCGCGCCGTTGATGCGGGCGAACTTCCCCCGCGCCTATCTCGACCTGAACCGCGAGCCCTACGAACTCGACCCGCGCATGTTCACCGGGCGGCTCCCGGCTTACGCCAACACCCGCTCCATGCGGGTCGCCGGCGGGCTCGGTACGGTGCCGCGCATCGTCGCCGACGGTCAGGAAATCTACCGCGAGCGGCTCTCCGTCGAGGAGGCGGTGGGCCGGATCGAGACGCTCTACAAGCCCTATCACCGGACGCTGCGCGGCCTGATCCAGCGCACGGCGCGGACCTTCGGCAAGGCGATCCTGATCGACTGCCACTCGATGCCCTCGTCCAGCCTCGGGCGCGACGAGGCCGCCCAGGCCGATTTCGTACTCGGCGACCGGTTCGGGACGAGCTGCGCGCCCGCGCTCACCGAGAGCGTCGAGGTGCGCCTGCGGGCGCTCGGCTACCGGGTGGTGCGCAACAAGCCCTATGCCGGCGGCTTCATCACCGAGCATTACGGCGAGCCGGGCCTCGGGCGCCACGCGCTGCAGATCGAGATCAACCGGGCGCTCTACATGAACGAGCAATCACTCGCGCTCACGGCGGGCTTCGCGCCGCTGGCCAAGCATCTCACCCAGGTGTTTGCGGAAGTCGCCGCCGAGACGGTGGATACGACGCCGCTTCGGATGGCTGCGGAGTAGGAGAATCCCGTTTTCTCCACGTCATTCCGGGGCGCCGAAGGCGAACCCGGAATCCACGACTGGCCGCGACGGTTCGTTTTCGACCGCTCTTCCCGCATCACGGGTGGATTCCGGGTTCCGCTGCGCGGCCCCGGAATGACGGCGGAGGAGTAGGCCCGAAAAGAAAAAAGGCCGCCCCGATGGAGGGCGGCCCGAAGTCTAGGGAGGAAACGCCCAAGAAGGGCTGCGGGACCACGACGCCATCGCGATCTCGCAATGCACAATTCGCATCGCGGCGCACAAAACGCAAGGGCGATGAGAACGATTCCACCTGCGCCGTATGCATGGCTCGGCTGCGCCGCCGCGTGGACGCCTGCGGAAACGGAAGGGCGCCTGGGATGTGGTATCCCAGGCGCCCTTCCAAGTTTCTGACATCGCTCGGCTTTCCCGAAAGCCGGGGTCGAACGACCTACCCGAGCAGAGCGCGGATTTCCGCCTTCAGGGCCTCGGCCAGTTCCGGCCGCTCCAGACCGTAGGCGAGGTTGGCGGTGAGGAAGCCGATCTTGGAGCCGGTGTCGTAGGTGCGCCCGTCGAAGCGCATGCCGTAGAACTTCTGCTGCTCGGCCAGCCGGATCATCGCGTCGGTGAGCTGGATCTCGCCGCCCGCGCCCTTCTCGCCCTTCTCCAGGATCGAAAAAATCTCGGGCTGGAGGATGTAACGGCCGGAGATGATGAAGTTCGAGGGCGCGGTGCCCTGCTTGGGCTTCTCGACCATGCCGGTGATCTCGAAGGACTGGCCGAAGGTCTCGCCCACGGCGACGATGCCGTACTGGTGGGTCTCTTCCGGCTTCACTTCTTCCACGGCGATGACGTTGCCGCCGTGCTGCTCGTAGGCCTTGAGCATCTGGGCCATGCAGCCGCGGCTCAGCATGTCGGGCAGCAGCACCGCGAACGGCTCGTCGCCGACGATCTCGCGGGCGCACCACACCGCGTGGCCGAGGCCGAGCGGGGCCTGCTGGCGGGTGAAGCTGGTCTGGCCGGCCTTGGGCAGATCCTTCTTCAGCTCCTCGTAGGCCGCGGTCTTGCCGCGCTCCTGCAGGGTGTGGTCGAGTTCGAACGCGATGTCGAAATGGTCCTCGATCACCGCCTTGCCGCGGCCGGTGACGAAGATGAAATGCTCGATGCCGGCCTCGCGGGCCTCGTCCACCACGTGCTGGACGACCGGGCGGTCGACGACCGTGAGCATCTCCTTGGGCACCGCCTTGGTGGCCGGGAGGAAGCGCGTGCCGAGGCCGGCGACGGGGAGGACGGCCTTGCGAATCGGTTTCATCTGGCGGGACCCGTGGATGGTGTGGGGCGGGGCAACCTTGAACGGTCAGGGTGAGATAGCACGCCGCGCGCCAGCAACAGCCCCGCTTCGCGCGCCGCGGCGTGCTTTTCGCGTGAAATGTCTGTCACAAAGAGGCGTCACGCCGCCCGGATCGAGCCGATCTCGGTGCCGATGGGGATCGACGGCACTTTAATCGCGTCTGAAACTTTGGCCGCTAGAGTGCGGCCGAACTGAGCGAGAGGAACATCCATGGCCGTTCTGGTCACCGGGGGCGCGGGCTATATCGGCAGCCACATGGTGCTGGCGCTGGTCGATGCCGGGCACGAGGAAGTGGTCGTGCTCGACGACCTCTCCACCGGCTTCGATTGGGCGCTGCCGCCGGAGGTGCGCCTCGTCGTCGGCGACGTGTCGGATCAGGCCCTCGTCACCGAGACGATCCTGCGCCACCGGATCGATTCCATCGCCCACTTCGCCGCCAAGATCGTGGTGCCGGACTCGGTCTCCGACCCGCTCGGCTACTACCTCGCCAATACGGTCAAGACCCGCGCGCTGATCGAGACCGCGGCGCGCACGGGCGTGAAGCACTTCATCTTCTCCTCCACGGCGGCCGTCTACGGCGAGCCCGAGACCGTGCCGGTGCCGGAGACTCTGGCCACCAACCCGATCAACCCCTACGGCCGCTCCAAGCTGATGAGCGAGTGGATGCTGGCCGACGCGGCGGCCGCCCACGGCTTCAGCTACGTCGTGCTGCGCTACTTCAACGTGGCGGGCGCTGACCCGCGCGGGCGCACCGGCCAGTCGACGCCGAACGCCACCCACCTGATCAAGGTCGCGACGCAGGCCGCCCTCGGCCAGCGCACGCATCTCGAAGTGTTCGGCACCGATTACCCCACCCGCGACGGCTCGTGCCTGCGCGACTACATCCAGGTGACGGACCTCGCCGAGGCCCACATGGTGGCGCTGAACCACCTGCGCGCCGGCGGCGACAGCCTGACGCTGAACTGCGGCTACGGCCGCGGCTACTCGGTTCTCGAAGTGATCGAGGTGGTCAAGCGCATCTCCGGCCGCGACTTCGAGGTGCGGCTCTCCCCCCGCCGCCCCGGCGACCCGGCCCAGATCGTCGCGGGCGCCGACCGCATCCGCGCGGAACTCGGCTGGACCCCGAAGCACGACGACCTCGACGCCATCGTGGCTCAGGCGCTGGCCTGGGAAGACTCCTTGGCCAAGCGGAACCGGCGGTGAGGCAGCGCGCCGCGCTCCTCGCGGCCCTGTTCCTCGCCGCCGGCCCAACCTCGGCGCAGGATGGCGACTTTCCCGGCTTCGTCGCCTCGCTGCGCCCCGAGGCCAAGGCGCGGGGCGTCTCGCAAAAGACCTTCGATGCGGCCTTTGCCGGGGTGAGCGGGCCTGACTCCGAAGTCATCGCCCGCACCCGCCGCCAGAGCGAGTTCAGCCGCCCGACCTGGGACTACCTCGTCGGCGCGGTCTCGGGCGCGCGGATCGCCAAGGGCAAGGCGCAGGCCGCGCGGCTTGCCGGCACGCTCGCGGCGATCGAGGCCAAGACCGGCGTGCCGCGCTCCGTAGTGCTGGCCTTCTGGGGCATCGAGTCGGATTTCGGCGCGAGCGCGGGCAATCTGCCGGTGGTGCGCTCGCTCGCCAGCCTCGCCTATGCCGGGCATCGCGGCCGGCTGTTTCGCGACGAGCTCCTGGCCGCCCTCCAGATCCTCGAGAACGGCGATGTCGAGCCCCCGAAAATGGTCGGGTCGTGGGCCGGGGCCATGGGGCAGGTGCAGTTCCTGCCCTCGGTCTACCTGCGCGAGGCGGTGGATTTCGACGGCGACGGCCGGCGCGACATCTGGCGCTCGGAGGCCGACGCGCTGGCCTCCATCGCTCATTACCTGCGCTCGCTCGGCTGGAACCCGGCCTTGAGCTGGGGCTACGAAGTCGCGCTCCCGGAAAAATTCGACCTGACGCGCTACCGCGGCCCGATCCCCGACTTCGCCGCCCGCGGCGTGCGCCGCACCGACGGCAAGCCGCTGCCCAAAGCCGGCGAGGCGAGCCTGTTCCTGCCGGGCGGCCTGGGCGCCCCGGTCTTCCTCATCACCCAAAACTTCGAGGCGATCCGCGGCTACAACACCAGCGATTCCTACGCGCTCGCGATCGGCCATCTCGCCGACCGGCTCGCCGGCGCCCCGGCGCTCGCCGCCCCCTGGCCGAACGGCGCCGCCCGCCTCGATGGGCCGGGCCTGAAGCGGCTCCAGGCCGGGCTCGCCCGCGAAGGCTTGTACGAGGGCGATGGGGACGGGCGGGCCGGGCCGAAGCTGCGCGAGGCGGTCCGCCGCTACCAGATCCGCGAGGGCCTGCCCGCCGACGGCTACGCCCGCCCGGCCCTGCTGGAGCGTCTGGAGGGCGGGCGCTGAGCCCGCCTTTCGGGGGGGCTTCGACGCGGGCGCGCTCCCGCGCTATCCTGAGCGCTTCAGACGGGGCCGGACGGCATACGGCCCGCGCAGCATCGACCCGAGGTTCCCGGATGGATCGTCGCCCGAAAGATCGCCCCGCGCTCCCTTGCGCCGCCGCGGTCCTCGGCCTGCTCACCGTCGCCGCCTGCCTCGCCGGCCCGCCGCCGGCCCTGGCGCAGTGGGGCGACACCTACGACGCCCCGCCGCAGGATCCCTATTACGCCCCGCGCCGCCCCCGCGGCGGCTACTACCGCGACGACGGCTATGCCCGGCCGCAGCCCCGCCGCCCGGCCCCGCCGCCGCAGCAGCAGGAATCGCGCTCGTTCTACTGGCCGTGGGAGGACCAGCCGCGCAGCCAGCCCGCGCCGCAGCCTCCGCCCGGACAGGCGGCCCCGCCCTCGGGCTACGCCCGTCCCTCGCGGCCCCGCGCGCCCGCGGTGACGACCCGCTCCGATGAGGAGCGCGCCGCCCGCGCCCGGCGCCGCCCGAGCCCGGCGCCGAGCGTCGCCCAGCCGCCCAAGCCCGTCGTGCCGAAGGCGGCCCCGACCGTGCAGGTCGCGGTGTTCGGCGATTCGCTGGCGAGCTATCTCGGCAAGGGCGTGGACGAGGCGTTCTCCGACAGCGCCGAGGTCGCGGTGATCGACCGCTCCAAGGGCGACAGCGGCCTCGTGCGCAAGGACGTGGTCGATTGGGCGAAAAGCGCCGAGGACTACCTCAAGGCCAACCCCAACCTCTCCTACGCCCTGATGATGGTCGGCGTGAACGACCGCCAATCGATCCGCGACGGCGACCAGAGCGTCGAGGCCCTGTCCGACCGCTGGCGCGAACTCTACGGCGCCCGCGTCGATGCGGTGATCAAGGCCTTCTCGGACGCCAAGGTGCCGCTGATCTGGGTCGGCCTGCCGCCGGTGCGCAGCGACAGCCTCACCCGCGACTACGCCAGCATCAACGACCTCGTGCGCGAGCGGGTGCAGAAGGCCGGTCAGACCTATGTCGACATCTGGCAGGGCTTCGTCGACGACCGCAACCGCTTCACCGCCAACGGCCCCGACGTCGAGGGCCAGGAGGCGCGGCTGCGCACCGCCGACGGCATCCACTTCACCAGCGCGGGCGCCCGCAAGGTCGCCCACTTCGCCGACGTGGAGCTGAAGCGCCTGATGGGCGCCCGCGGCGGCCTGCCCACCGAACAGCCCGCCGCCCCGGTCGCCACCACCAACCCGCCGGAGGGTGCGCCCACCCCGGGGAGCCCGGGCGACGACACCGCCGCCATCGATCGCAAAATCACCGCGATGCTGCCGAGCCTGCCCGAGCCGCCCGGCATCCCGACGCTCCCCGTCAAGCCCGCCGCCGGCCCCGTGGTGCCGCTCGGCCGGGCCGAGACCGCGCCCGGCGGCACGCTGATGACCGGCCGCCCCTCCGAGGGCGACGCCACCGGCACCCGCGAGCGCAGCCTCCAACGCGGTGCCGCCCCCCTGCCCCAGCCGGGCCGGGCGGACGATTTCCGCTGGCCGCCGGGGTGAGAGCAACGGTTGCAGAAGGCTGACGGCGCAGTCTGTCGCTGACGTCAGGCGATCTCGGGCGGAAGTGCGGCGAACGGATCGAGCACCGGCACCCCAAGCGGATGGAAGTGCCGAAGGTTGCGGGTCAGCAGCGTGAAGCCGTGGCGCCGAGCGGTTGCGGCAATCGCGAGGTCCGCCCAGCCGGGAGCATGTCCCTGCCCCCTCGCCCGATCCGTCAGGGCGCCGACCAGCCGTGCGGTGTCGAGATCGATCGGCAGTATCCGGTTCGCATAGAGGTGCAACAGCGCCTCCAACCAATCCGCGAGGCGACCCGCCTTGCGGCTTGCGCCCTCCCGACGGCACTTGGCGATGCCGTCCTCGATCTCTGCGGCCGTGACGACCGAGAGGAATAGGCCGGCGCTGTTGCGATCCATCCAGGCCGTCACGTCCTGCGCCTGAACGTGTCGCGTCGGCGCTCCGGCCGAGAGGACGTTGGTGTCGATGAGGTACAACGGTCAGAAGTCCGGGTCTCTGACCCCGCCCTGACGCTCCGGCAGATCGCCGTCCTCCAGAGGGGCCGCCATCAGCAGTCGGCCGAAAGACGGCACCTGCGAGAGCCGCTGCCACTCCTCGAAGCTCAGCACCACAGCCTCCGGCCGACCGCGCCGGGTGATGATCGAGGGCTGTCCCTGCCGCGCTTGGTCGATGACCGAGGACAGGGTCGCCTTCGCCTCGCGAAGCTGAATTTCTTGCATCGATCGCTCCGTGACCCTTGTGGTCACGATAGGGAAAGCATCCGACTTTGCAAGCTGATCTCTATGGCGCGCCAAGGGGTCGGGGAACGCCCAAAAGAAAGGGCCGCCGCTTCGCAGCGACGGCCCCGATCCTCCGACGAACGCCTCCGCTCAGCGCGGCAGCACCGTCGAGCCCATCAGCGCCTCGTCGATCGAGCGGGCCGCTTGACGGCCCTCGCGGATCGCCCAGACCACCAGCGACTGGCCCCGGCGCATGTCCCCCGCGGCGTAGATCTTGGGGTTCGAGGTCCGGTAGTCCTCCTCGTTGGCCGAGACGTTGCCGCGGCGATCGACCGAGACGCCGGATTCCTCGACCAGACCCTTCTGGATCGAGCCGGCGAAGCCGATCGCCATGAAGACGAGGTCGGCGGGCAGCACGAACTCGGAGCCCTCGATCGGCTGGCGCTTCTCGTCCACGCGGGCGCAGACGACGCCGGTGAGCTGGCCCTTGCGGTTGCCCTGCAGCTTCAGGGTCGCAGCCTGGAACTCGCGCTCGGCACCCTCCGCTTGGCTCGACGAGGTGCGCATTTTGGTCGGCCAGTAGGGCCACACCGTCAGCTTGTCCTCGCGTTCCGGCGGGCGCGGGCGGATGTCGAGCTGCGTCACCGAGAGCGCGCCCTGGCGGAAGGCGGTGCCGACGCAGTCGGAGGCGGTGTCACCGCCGCCGATGACGACGACGTTTTTGCCCGCGGCCAGGATCGGCAGCTCGCCGTTGCCCGGCATCGGCTCGGCGCCGACCCGGCGGTTCGACTGGACGAGGTAGGGCATGGCGTAGTGCACGCCGTCGAGTTCCTGGCCCGGCAGCTGCGGGTTGCGCGGGTCCTCGGCGCCGCCGCAGAACAGCACGGCGTCGAACTTGCCCGTCAGCTCCTCGAGCGGGACGTTGACGCCGATATTGGCCTTGTAGTGGAAGACCACGCCCTCGGCTTCCATCTGCTTCACGCGCCGGTCGATGTGGCGCTTCTCCATCTTGAAGTCGGGGATGCCGTAGCGGAGCAGGCCGCCGGCCTTGGGCTCGCGCTCGTAGACGTGCACGTCGTGGCCGACGCGGGCGAGCTGCTGCGCCGCCGCCATGCCGGCGGGGCCGGAGCCGATCACCGCCACGCGCTTGCCGGTGCGGGTCTCGGACGGCTCGGGCTTGACCCAGCCCATGTTCCAGGCCCGGTCCGCGATGGCCTGCTCGATCGTCTTGATCGCGACCGGCTGGTTCTCGAGGTTGAGCGTGCAGGCTTCCTCGCAGGGCGCCGGGCAGATGCGGCCGGTGAACTCGGGGAAGTTGTTGGTGGAGTGGAGGTTGCGCGAGGCCTCCTGCCAGTCCGACTGGAACACGAGGTCGTTCCAGTCCGGGATCTGGTTGTGGACCGGGCAGCCGGTCGGCCCGTGGCAGAACGGGATGCCGCAATCCATGCAGCGCGCCGCCTGCTTCGACAGGTCGTGCTCGTCGAGCGGCAGCGTGAACTCGCGGAAGTGCCGCACGCGGTCGGCGGCGAGCTGATACTTCTGCTCCTGCCGGTCGTATTCGAGAAAGCCCGTGACCTTGCCCATCGTGTCCGTCTCTTCGTGACCGCCTCGCGACGGTATCCAGCCCCCGGGCACGCTGCGGCCCACTGATCTCAGTTCGATGACTCAGAGCCGCTCGGGGGGCTCAAGCAGTCATTACCTTCAAGCGTCCTCGATCTCCGGCCAGTCCTCGTCGAGGTCGTCGAGACCGGAGAGGACCGACAGGAGCGAAGACCGGGCCACCGGCTCGACGACGAGCCGCCCGTCCTTCGCCGTCAGGATCGCCTCGTCCCCGCCCAGCATGAAGCCGGGCGGGATGTCGAGCCTTTGTCCGTCCGGCGTCCGGACGAGGCGGACGCGCGCCGTCTGCTCGCCCATCGCGCCCCTACTCCGCCGCCGCCGGCATCCGTGCCATCTCCATCTCGCGCAGCGCCCGGCGGTACTCGACCGGCATCACCTTGACGAACTTGGTGCGGAAGCCCGCCCAGTCGTCGAGGATCTGCTTGGCCTTCGGCGAGCCGGTGTACTTGAGGTGGT
The DNA here is from genome assembly GCF_038442325.1 of Methylorubrum subtropicum. Lineage (NCBI taxonomy): Bacteria > Pseudomonadati > Pseudomonadota > Alphaproteobacteria > Hyphomicrobiales > Methylobacteriaceae > Methylorubrum > Methylorubrum subtropicum. Next base: position 17,276 of record NZ_JBBXMW010000026.1, read on the forward strand.
TGGTGAGGAGTTGGCTGAGCCGCTCCTCGTCGTGACCCGACATGTCGGCGAGGATGTCGACCCGGCCCTTGGTCTCGAGGTCGCCGTCCTGGTGGAAGCGACGCATGATGTCGTCCTCCTCCTCGACGGGCTCCAGATCGACCATCGACAGGTTGCAGCGGTCGCGGAAGGAGCCGTCCTCGTCGAGCACGTAGGCGAGGCCGCCGGACATGCCCGCCGCGAAGTTTCGGCCGGTGACGCCGATGGAGACGACGACGCCGCCGGTCATGTACTCGCAGCCGTGGTCTCCCATGCCCTCGACCACCGCGATGGCGCCGGAGTTGCGCACGGCGAAGCGCTCGCCCGCCGCGCCCCGGATGTAGCACTCGCCCGCGATGGCGCCGTAGAGCACGGTGTTGCCGGCCATGATCGTGCGGGCGGGGGGCGCCTTCAGCGCGTCGCTCGGACGGATGATCAGCTTGCCGCCCGACAGGCCCTTGCCGACGTAGTCGTTGCCGTGGCCGGTCAGGTCGAAGGTGACACCCGCGGCGAGCCACGCGCCGAAACTCTGGCCGGCGGTGCCGGTGAGCCGCACCACGATGGTGTCGTCGGGCAGCCCGTCGTGGCCGTGCGCCTTGGCGACCGCGCCGGACAGCATGGCGCCCGCCGCGCGGTCCGAGTTGCGGATCACGTCGGTCAGCGTCACCACCTCGCCGGAGGCCAGCGCCTGCTCGGCGCCCGCGATCAGGCGGCGGTCCAGCACCGTGTCGATCGGATGGTTCTGCGTCTCCGTGTGACGGATGGCGACGTCCGGTCCGACTTCCGGGCGATGGAAGAGCTTCGAGAAGTCCAGGCCGCGGGCCTTCCAGTGCTCGATCGCTTCGCGCTTGTCCAACAGGTCGGAGCGGCCGATCAGGTCTTCGAGCTTCGTGAAGCCCATCGCCGCCATCAGCTCCCGCAGCTCCTCGGCCACGAAGAAGAAGTAGTTGACGACGTGCTCCGGCGTTCCCTTGAAGCGCTTGCGCAGCACCGGGTCCTGGGTGGCGACACCCACGGGGCAGGTGTTGAGATGGCACTTGCGCATCATGATGCAGCCGGCCGCGATGAGGGGGGCGGTCGAGAAGCCGATCTGGTCGGCGCCGAGCAGCACCGCGATCATCACGTCCTTGCCGGTGCGGATGCCGCCGTCGGCCTGGAGCGCCACGCGACCGCGGAGCCCATTGAGCACCAGCGTCTGCTGGGTCTCGGCGAGACCCGTCTCCCACGGGCCGCCCGCATGCTTGATCGAGGTCAGCGGGGCGGCACCGGTGCCGCCGTCGAAGCCGGAGATCGTGATGTGGTCGGCGCGCGCCTTGGCGACGCCCGCCGCGACCGTGCCGACGCCGACCTCGGACACGAGCTTGACCGAGATGTCGGCGGCCGGGTTCACGTTCTTCAGGTCGAAGATGAGCTGGGCCAGATCCTCGATCGAGTAGATGTCGTGGTGCGGCGGCGGCGAGATCAGGCCGACGCCTGGCGTGGCGTAGCGGACCTTGGCGATCTTGGCGTCGACCTTGTGGCCGGGCAGCTGGCCGCCCTCGCCGGGCTTGGCACCCTGCGCCACCTTGATCTGGATCATGTCGCCGTTGACGAGGTACTCGGTCGTCACGCCGAAGCGGCCCGAGGCCACCTGCTTGATCGCCGAGCGGCGCGAGCGCCCGTCCGGCCCCGGCAGGAAGCGGCGCGGCTCCTCGCCGCCCTCGCCCGAGTTCGAGCGACCGCCGAACGAGTTCATGGCAATCGCCAGCGTCTCGTGCGCCTCCTTCGAGATCGAGCCGTAGGACATGGCGCCGGTGGCGAACCGCTTGACGATCTCGACCGCCGGCTCGACCGCCGAAATGTCGATCGGTTCGCGGCCGAGATCGGCCGCGGTCTTGATCCGGAACAGGCCGCGCAGGGTCTTGAGATGGTTCTCCTGCTCGTTCACGAGGCGCGCGTATTCGCGGTAGCGCTCGGCCGCGCCGAGGCGCACCGCGTGCTGCAGCGTCGCCACGGTGTCGGGCGTCCAGGTGTGGGTCTCGCCGCGCAGGCGGTAGGCGTACTCGCCGCCGACATCGAGCGCGTTGCGGTAGATCGGGGCGTCGCCGAAGGCGTCGCGGTGGCGCTCCGCCGTCTCGCGGGCGATCTCGGCCATGCCGATGCCGCCGATGGTGGTGGCGGTGCCGAAGAAGTCGCGCGCGACGAAGTCGGCGTTGAGGCCGATCGCGTCGAAGATCTGCGCGCCGCAATAGGATTGGTAGGTCGAGATGCCCATCTTGGACATGACCTTGAGCAGGCCCTTATCGATCGACTTGATGTAGCGGTAGACGATCTCGTCGTCGGTCAGGTCCGGCGGGAACTCGCCCTTCATCGCGATCAGCGTCTCGAAGGCGAGGTAGGGGTTCACGGCCTCGGCGCCGTAGCCCGCGAGGCAGGCGAAGTGGTGCACCTCGCGCGGCTCGCCCGATTCGACCACGAGGCCGACCGAGGTGCGGAGTCCCTTGCGGATCAGGTAGTTGTGGACCGCCGCGGTCGCCAGCAGGGCCGGGATCGGGATGCGGTCCGGCCCGACCATGCGGTCCGACAGGATGATGATGTTGTAGCCGCCGCGCACGGCGACCTCGGCCCGGTCGCACAGGCGATCGAGCGCGCCCTCCATCGCCGTGGCGCCGGATTCGGCCGCGTAGGTGATGTCGAGGGTGCGGGTGTCGAAGCGGTCCTCGAAGTGGGAGATCGAGCGGATCTTTTCGAGGTCGCCGTTCGTCAGGATCGGCTGGCGCACTTCGAGCCGCTTGCGGCGCGAGGCACCTTCCATGTCGAGCAGGTTCGGGCGCGGGCCGATGAACGAGACGAGGCTCATCACGGCCTCCTCGCGGATCGGGTCGATCGGCGGGTTGGTGACCTGCGCGAAGTTCTGCTTGAAGTAGGTGTAGAGGAGCTTGGGCTTGTCGGAGAGCGCCGAGAGCGGCGTGTCCGAGCCCATGGAGCCGACGGCCTCCTGGCCGGTCACGGCCATCGGGGCCATGAGCAGCTTGAGGTCTTCCTGGGTGTAGCCGAAGGCCTGCTGGCGATCGAGCAGCGACACGTCGGTGCGAGAGGCCCGCGGGCTGATCGGGTGCAACTCCTCCAGCACGATCTGGGTGTTCTTCACCCAGTCGGCGTAGGGGTGCGCGCCGGCGAGTTCGCCCTTGATCTCCTCGTCGGAGACGATGCGGCCCCTCGTAAGATCGATCAGCAGCATCCGGCCCGGCTGGAGGCGCCAGGACTGGACGATCTTCTCGTCGGGGATCGGCAGCACGCCCATCTCGGAGGCGAGCACGACGAGGCCGTCGTCGGTGACGATGTAGCGGGCCGGACGCAGGCCGTTGCGGTCGAGCGTCGCGCCGATCTGGCGGCCGTCGGTGAAGGCGACCGCCGCCGGGCCGTCCCACGGCTCCATCAGGGCGGCGTGGTACTCGTAGAAGGCGCGCCGCTCCTCGCTCATGAGCGGGTTGCCGGCCCAGGCCTCGGGGATGAGCATCATCATCGCGTGCGCCAGCGAGTAGCCGCCGGCCACGAGGAATTCGAGCGCGTTGTCGAAGCAGGCGGTGTCGGACTGGCCCTCGTAGGAGATCGGCCAGATCTTCGAGATGTCGTTGCCGAACAGCTCGGAATCGACGCTCGCCTGGCGCGCGGCCATCCAGTTCACGTTGCCGCGCAGCGTGTTGATCTCGCCGTTATGCGCGACCATCCGGTAGGGGTGCGACAGGCGCCAGGTCGGGAAGGTGTTGGTGGCGAAGCGCTGATGCACGAGGGCCAGGGCCGAGACGAAGCGCTCGTCCTTCAGGTCGAGATAGTAATGGCCGAGCTGGTGCACGAGCACCATGCCCTTGTAGACGATGGTCCGGCTCGACACCGAGACGGGGTAGAACTCCATCAGCCGCTTGTCGTCGTGGCCGTAGACCTTCCCCGAGATCACCTTGCGGGCGATGTAGACACGCCGCTCGAAGGCGTCCTGATCGGCGATGCTGGCCGGGCAGCCGATGAAGAGCTGGCGGTGATGCGGCTCGGTCTCCTTCACGGCCTTGCCGAGATCGGCCGAGTCGACCGGCACGTCGCGCCAGCCGAGCAGCGGCAGGCCCTCGTCGGCCAGCGTCTTCTCGACGATGCCCTCGATGATCGCGCGGGCGTCCGCGGCCTGCGGCATGAAGAACTGGCCGATGGCGTAGCCGCCCGCCGGGGGCAGCTCGAAGCCGAGGCGCGAGCATTCCTCGCTGAAGAAGCCGTGCGGGATCTGGGTGAGGATGCCGCAGCCGTCGCCCATGGTCGGGTCGGCGCCGACCGCCCCGCGATGGTCGATGTTCTCGAGGATCTTGAGGCCCTGCTGGACGATGGCGTGGCTGCGCCGGTCGTGCATGTCGGCGACGAAGCCGACGCCGCAGGCGTCGCGCTCCTGGGCCGGATCGTAGGCGCCCTGCGCGATCGGCAGGGCGGGGTCGCGCACGATCAGCGGCGCGGGCCCGGCCCGCGACGGAGCGGGCGCCTCGTGTTCGACCACCGACAGTTCAGACGAAATTCCGCTCATCGTCCGCCAATCTCCGACCCTGCCCGCCCCGCGAGCATGTTTCGTGCCCGAACATCAAATGATGCCCGGGCCGCGCGCGACTTTTAGCCGATCGGTCCTGTCGGGGTCTTCCTGCCGGAATCGCCCGCGAGACCCGCGGGCTGCAGCGTCCGGCTTCGCTCAGCCGTCGCTCGCCCGGATCGCCTTGACGGTCGCCGGTTTGTCAGCTCGTTCGGACGTCACGTCGATCACGTGAGGAATTCCCAACAGCTCGCCCGGCGGCCAGCGCGACAAATTGGGACAGTGTTGCTGTCCTATAGGGGACGTTGCCAGATTTTAAGGTTTCCAGCAAGGGGCGCGGAGCCGCAGGCCGGGGGCTTTCAACCGCCCGCAGGAGCATGCCCCCAATTCGCCCGACGCGACCCTCCGCGGCCTGCCGCAATCAGCCGGTGCAGCGCAGGCCCGCTTCGCAATCTCGCCCCATTCGAAGGCTTTAACCGGGTCCGCCGACACGGAGGGAATGCGGGGACACGCGACCGCCCGTGACGCCGGGAGACCCGCGGCCAACAGCGGGCTCCCGGATATCCGTTCTTGACCCGTTTCGATCTCGTGAGGTCCGCATGGCGAGCCGTCCCGTCTCCGGTCGTGCCGTGACGATGCTGCGCCGTGGGGGCGCCGCGGCGCTCCTTCTCGGTGCCGGCCTGCAGGGGGCGTCCGCGCAGGGCTATTCCTGGGGCTACGGCCCGGAGGACGTCTACGGCGCGCCGCGGGCGGTCTACCGGGCCGAGCCGGCGCTGTCGCCGCGCTCCGTCGCCTACAGCCTCCAGGATCGCGGCTTCACCGAGATCGGCCGTCCGCGCTTCGACGGGCGCGCCTACATCGTCGAAGCCACCGGTCCGCGGGGCGCGCGCCTGCGCCTGGTGGTGGATGCCCGCGACGGCGCCGTGATCGGCCGCGAGGTCGTCGGCGAACCCTACTACCCGACCGCGATCCGCCCGCGCCCGGTGACGCCGGGCTACGGCTGGACCGAGGAGGACGACCGGCCGCGCCGCTTCCGCGAAGCCGAACGGCTGGTGCCGCCCGCCGACATCCCCTCCGCCGTGCCGGCCCCGAGCTATCGCGGTCTCGCCCCGGACGAGGGCCGCGTGCGCGCGGCGCCCGCGCGCCCAAGCCTGCCCCGCCAGGAGGCCAATGCCGGGATCGCGCCGCCGAGCGCGCCGGAGGCCAACCCCTACGGCCTCAATCCCGACGCGGCCGCCCGGCCGGATGCCGCGCGCCGCGCCGCGAAGGCGCCCCCGCCGGCCAAGGCCCCGGTCGCCCGCGTCGCGCCGCCCGCCCCGGCGCCGAGCCTGCGCCCGACCGAGCCCGCGGCGAAGGCGGAGGAGAAGCCTGTGGAGAGCGCGCCCGCGAAGAGTGCGGAGCCGGCCGAGCCTGCCAACCCCGTGAAGACCGCCGAGTCCGCCCCGGCGCTGGCGCCCGCGCCGAAGGACCGCACGTGGCAGGACCCGCCCGCCGACCGCAAGCCGGTCCGCGTCATCGGCGGCGCGACGGTCGTGCCCGGCGGCACGGCCGAGGCCGGCGGCGCGAACTGAGCGCCGGTCCGAGGTCGCGTTTCCTCCGACCCTCCCCCTCATCCTGAGGTGCTTCGCGAAGCGGAGCCTCGAAGGAGGGTTCCAGGGATCGCGCGACTTCTGGAGCCCTCCTTCGAGGCCGCTTGCGCGGCACCTCAGGATGAGGGGATTGGGTGGGATGGGCCCGTCAAACGGGCTCCGAAACTTCAGTCCCCCTCACCCGCCAGCACGAGCCGCTCGCGTCCCGAAAACACCGTGAGGGTGTCCGAGCGGGCGATGGCGCACAGCGTCAGGCCGTGGCAGCGCGCCCGCTCGATGGCGAGCGAGGTCGGCGCCGAGATCGCCACCAGCACCGAGGCGCCGAGCACCGCGGCTTTTTCCGCCATCTCGAACGAGCAGCGGCTGGTGATGACGAGAAACCCCTCGTCCGGCCGCACGCCCTCGCGCATCAGCGCGCCGATCAGCTTGTCCAGCGCGTTGTGGCGACCGACATCCTCGCGGACCGCGAACAGCGTGCCGTCGAGCCGGGCCCAGCCGGCGGCGTGGACCGCGCGGGTCTCTCGGTTGAGCGTCTGACGGTCGAAGAGCGCGTCGAGCGCCGCCTGGATCGCGGCGAGCGAGACGCGCGGCCCGCTCGAAGTGCCGTCGTCGCGTGCCTTCGCCATGGGCAGGGCGGCGAGATCGTCGATGCCGCACACACCGCAGCCGGTGCGACCGGAGATGGCGCGCTTTCGGGCAAGGTGCTCACGAAGCCGACCCGGGGCGAGATCGACGAGGAGCCGCAGGCCCCCCTCCCCGTCCTCGACCGAGACGCCGCGGATCTCGTCGGCGGACTCCACCACGCCCTCGGTCAGGCTGAAGCCGTAGGCGAAATCGGTGAGGTCGGCGGGCGTCAGCATCATCACCGCGTAGGGCACGCTGCCGTAGACGACGTTGACCGGGGTCTCGACCGCGAGGGAGCGCGAATCGGGCTTCGGCTCGGGGGACTCGTAGGCCACGACCAGCGTCCCGACCCGGACCGAGGTGGGGGGAAGGCCCGCTTCGACGCCCGTTCCGCCCTGCCCCATCGTCGCACCTTCAGATCCCGCCGGATGTCACCCCGGTCCCATTGACCCGCGTCCAACCGACGCGAAGCGACGCCGTTGCGGTTGCGGTTTTACGATCAGTATGGTTCTACGTCGCGACCGCCCGTCCGGCAGCGCCAGACCAAGCCGAACAACCGGCATGGCACGCCAGGGTCGGGCCGCCCACCGGATTTGCGATCAAGCTTCGCGAATTCAAGGGTCAAGAACTCAACAGGCACTTCGGGGAGCCAGGCGGGGAACATGCGGAAGACGCAGGCGCAACATTGGTCACTGAGAGGGGCCGCCGCTCTCGGCGCCCTCCTCGTCCCGTCTTCCATCGCGTTGGCGGCCGGCATCGGCCAGCCCGAGCCGTGGCAGATGGATCGTCAGGTGGCAGTGACGGCGGAGGCCCACGACCTCCACGTCTTCGAGAACTGGCTGCACTGGCTCGCGTTCGGCATCTCGCTGTTCGTGCTGGCCTTGATCGTCTACGTGATCTTCAAGTTCAACGAGAAGTCGAACCCGACGCCCTCGCGTACCACCCACAACACGATGATCGAGGTGGCCTGGACCATCATCCCGGTCCTGATCCTCGTCGCCGTCGCGATCCCGTCGTTCCGGACGCTGCGCACCCAGCTCTCCGACCCGAAGGCCGACGTGCTGGTCAAGGTGATCGGCCACGCGTGGTACTGGTCCTACGAGTACCCGACCACCGAGGGCGACAAGGGCGGCTTCACCTTCGACGCCAACCTCGACGACGAGAAGCAGCCGAAGCTCCTGGCCACCGACAACGACATGGTCGTGCCGGTCGGCAAGATCGTGAAGGTGCAGGTCACCTCCGGCGACGTGATCCACTCCTGGGCGATGCCGTCCTTCGGCGGCAAGATCGACGCGATCCCCGGCCGCCTGAACCAGTGGTGGTTCCGCGCCGACCGCGAGGGCACCTATCACGGCCAGTGCTCCGAGCTGTGCGGCGCCCGCCACGCCTACATGCCGATCACCGTGCGCGTCGTCTCCGAGCAGGCCTACGCCGAGTGGCTGACCGAGGCGAAGACGAAGTTCGCCGCGATCGACAACGGCTCGCGCCTCGCGGACGCCCGCTGACGCTTTCATCGGGCCGGGGCGATGCTCCGGCCGAAACCTGAACTCGCCAGAGGCGACAGAGATCTGAGCAAGGCATAGAGATGGCCACAGCCGCAGCACATGCCGGGCACGACGCCCACGACGACCACAAGCCCTCGTTCTTCGCCCGGTGGTTCCTCTCGACGAACCACAAGGACATCGGCACCCTCTACCTCGTGTTCGCCTTCATGGCGGGCACCATCGGCGCGTTCCTCTCCTTCGGCATCCGCATGGAGATGGAAGAGCCCGGCCTGCAGTACTTCTCCAATCCGGCCACCTACAACGTGTTCGTGACCGGTCACGGCCTCATCATGGTGTTCTTCATGGTGATGCCCGCCCTCATCGGCGGCTTCGGCAACTGGTTCGTCCCGCTGATGATCGGCGCGCCGGACATGGCCTTCCCGCGGATGAACAACATCTCGTTCTGGCTGACCGTGTCGGGCTTCGCCTGCCTCGTCTGCTCGCTGTTCGTCGAGGGCTCGCCCGGCGCGTCCGGCGCCGGCACCGGCTGGACCGTCTACCCGCCGCTCTCCTCCTCGGCCGGCCACCCCGGTCCGGCGGTCGACTTCGCGATCTTCTCGCTCCACCTCGCCGGTGCGGGCTCGATCCTCGGCGCGATCAACTTCATCACCACCATCCTGAACATGCGCGCCCCGGGCATGACGCTGCACAAGATGCCGCTCTTCGCCTGGGCCGAGCTGGTCACCGCCTTCCTGCTGCTCCTGTCGCTCCCGGTGCTCGCCGGCGCGATCACGATGCTGCTGACCGACCGTAACTTCGGCACGACCTTCTTCGATCCGGCCGGCGGCGGCGACCCGGTGCTCTACCAGCACCTGTTCTGGTTCTTCGGCCACCCCGAGGTGTACGTGATGATCCTGCCGGCCTTCGGCATCGTCTCGCACATCATCGCCACCTTCTCGCGCAAGCCGGTCTTCGGCTACCTCGCCATGGCCTACGCCATGGTCGCCATCGGCGTCGTCGGCTTCGTCGTGTGGGCCCACCACATGTACACCGTCGGCCTGTCGCTCCAGACGCAGTCCTACTTCGTGTTCGCCACCATGGTGATCGCGGTCCCGACCGGCGTGAAGATCTTCTCGTGGATCGCGACCATGTGGGGCGGCTCGATCCGCTTCACCGCCGCGATGCACTGGGCGGTCGGCTTCATCTTCCTGTTCACGGTCGGCGGCGTCACCGGCGTCGTGCTCGCGAACTCGGCGGTCGATAAGTACCTGCACGACACCTACTACGTCGTCGCGCACTTCCACTACGTGCTCTCGCTCGGCGCCGTGTTCATCATCTTCGCCGGTGTCTACTACTGGTTCCCGAAGATGACCGGCCACATCATCCCCGAGTGGGCGGGCAAGCTGCACTTCTGGCTGGCCTTCGTCGGTGCGAACATCCTGTTCTTCCCGATGCACTTCCTCGGTCTCGCCGGCATGCCGCGCCGCTACGCCGACTACCCGGAGGCCTTCGCCGGTTGGCACAAGGTCGCGACGCTCGGCGGTCACGTCTTCGCGCTGGGCATGGTGGTCTTCGTGATCGGTATCGTGCTCGCCTTCCGCTCCAAGACCCGCGCCGCGGACAATCCGTGGGGCGAGGGTGCCACCACCCTGGAGTGGACGCTGTCGTCGCCCCCGCCCTTCCACCAGTTCGAGACGCTCCCCAAGATCGTCGACGAGCCGGCCCACTAAAACCAAAAGCGAGGACCGCCCCGGCGGTCCTCGCCCTTTCCCCGAAGTCTTCCGCGGAAGACCTCCGGCAAAGGGCGGCGATCCAAAAAACCCCCTCCCCGCCTCCATCCAAGCGTCAGAACACGGTTTTCATGACGACCCTGTCGAACAGCGTCACCGCCGACACCCATTCCTTCGCCCCCGCGGTCGGCGGCGAGGTGCGCGACTTCTTCGCGCTGCTGAAGCCGCGGGTGATGGTGCTCGTCATCTTCACCGCGCTCGTCGGCATGGTGGTGTCGGACGCCACCGTGAACCCGGTGATCGCGGCGATCTCGCTTTTGATGATCGCGGTCGGTGCCGGCGCCTCGGGTTGCCTCAATATGTGGTGGGACGCCGACATCGACGCCCTGATGACCCGCACCGCCAAGCGGCCGATCCCCGACGGGCGCATCCGCCCCGACGAGGCCCTGTCCTTCGGCATCGTGCTCTCGGTCGGCTCGGTGCTGATCCTCGGGCTCGCCTCGAACTGGCTCGCCGCGGGGCTACTCGCCTTCACCATCGTCTTCTACGCCGTGATCTACTCGATGTGGCTGAAGCGGGCGACGGCGCAGAACATCGTCATCGGCGGCGCCGCCGGGGCGCTTCCCCCGGTGGTCGGTCAGGCCGCCGTCACCGGCCATGTCGGCATCGAGTCGCTGATCCTGTTCGCCATCATCTTCATCTGGACGCCGCCGCATTTCTGGGCGCTGGCGCTCGTGAAGAGCGGCGAGTACGCCAAGGCCGGCATCCCGATGATGCCGAACGTCGCCGGCCCGGATTCCACCCGCCGCCAGATCGTCTGGTACACCCTGCTGCTCGCGCCGCTCGGCCTCGCGCCGGTGTTCTTCGGCTTCGGCGGCTGGCTCTACGCGCTGATCGGCGTGCTCGGCGGCCTCGGCATGCTGGCCGGCGCCGTGCAGGTCTTCCGCCTTCGTGAGGGCGAGTCCGAGCGCAAGGCGGCGATGGGCCTGTTCGCCTTCTCGATCCTCTACCTGTTCCTGCTGTTCTCGGCGCTCCTCGCCGAGCAGGGGCTCGGCCTCTACCGCGCAGTCGTGGTCTGAGGCCCGGCATGAGCGATCTCCCCGACGGCATCCGCCCGCTGACGCCCGAAGAGGCGCAGACCCGGCGCAAGCGCTCGCTCGCCATCGCGCTGACGCTCGGCGCCCTGGTGATCCTGTTTTTCGTGCTGACGATCGCCAAGCTCGGACCGCAGGTCCTGCAACGGCCGCTCTAGGGGCGCGATGATGACGGACAGCTCCGACCGGCAGAGTCAGGCGGCCCGCGGCGTGCGCCGCACCGTGGCGGCCTGCGCGGGCGTGGTGCTCGCCATGGGCGGTCTCGCGCTCGCCTCGGCGCCGCTCTACGACATGTTCTGCAAGGCGACCGGCTTCAACGGCACGCCGCTCGTCGGCGCGGCCCCCACGATCACCGACGGCGAGGCGCTCGCCCCCGTGACCGTCCGCTTCGACACCAACGTCGCGAAGAACCTGTCCTGGCGCTTCCGGCCCGAGCAGGCGAGCGTCGAGGCGGTGCCGGGCCGGACCGCGACGGTGTTCTTCAAGGTGACGAACACCGGCTCAGAGCCCTCCAAAGGCATCGCCGTGTTCAACGTGCAGCCCGACCTGATGGGCCCGTACTTCGTCAAGGTGCAGTGCTTCTGCTTCGAGGAGCACACGCTCCAGCCCGGCGAGTCGGCGGAGTTCCCGCTGGTGTTCTACGTCGATCCGGCGCTGCGCAAGGACCCGGACATCGGCACGCTGCCTGAGATGACCCTGTCCTACACCTACTTCCCGTCGAAGAACGGGGCGCCGGTGGCGGAAGCGGCCAAGATGGACCCGGCCAAGCCCACTAAGACGACGAATTTCTGACGGCTCGAAGCGTGACAAGGGCGCGCGGGCCGCGATAGAGCTTCACCGGGATCGGGTCCGCCCGATCCTCAACAAGGCAAGTTAAGGCCCGGCCGTCGATGCGGCGACGGGTACGGGCGAAGGGAGACCAGTTGCGATGGCCGGGGCGCACGCCAAGAATCACGACTACCACATCATCAACCCGAGCCCGTGGCCCCTCCTCGGTGCGTTCTCCGGGTTCCTGATGGCCTTCGGCGCCGTCTTCTGGATGAAGGGCCTGTCGGCCGGCGGTCTCGCCATCGGCCCCTACGTGTTCGGCGCCGGCACGCTCGGCGTGCTCTACACGATGCTGTCGTGGTGGAAGGACGTCACCCACGAGGCCAATTCCGGCGACCACACCCGCGTCGTCCAGCTCCATCACCGCTACGGCATGATCATGTTCATCGCCTCCGAGGTGATGTTCTTCGTGGCGTGGTTCTGGGCCTATTTCGAGGCCGCGCTCTACACCGCCGACCCGATCCAGGCGACCCGCGTCGAGTTCACCGGCGGCGTCTGGCCGCCCAAGGGCATCGAGTCGTTCGACCCGTGGCACCTGCCGCTGCTCAACACGCTGATCCTGCTCACCTCCGGCACCACCGTGACCTGGGCCCACCACGCCCTGCTGCACGGCGACCGCAAGGGCCTGAAGTACGGCCTGTGGCTGACGATCATCCTCGGCGTGCTGTTCACCGCCTGCCAGGCCTACGAGTACGCCCACGCCCATTTCGGCTTCTCGGGCTCGATCTACTCGGCGACCTTCTTCATGGCGACGGGCTTCCACGGCGCCCACGTCATCATCGGCACGATCTTCCTCGCCGTCTGCCTGCTGCGCACCTACCAGGGCGACTTCACCCCCAAGCAGCATCTCGGCTTCGAGTTCGCCGCCTGGTACTGGCACTTCGTCGACGTGGTGTGGCTGTTCCTCTTCGCCGCCATCTACGTCTGGGGCGCAGGCGCCTCGGCCCACTGACGGCCGCCTCACCCTTCCCCATCTCGCGGTGGGGAATCGAAACCCGGAAGGGCGGCGCGAGCCGCCCTTTTTCGCATCTGGAGGCCCGCGCTGTCGGCGGGCCGCGAGGAATGAGCCCGTGAGCCGAGCCGACACCCGCCCGAGCCCGAGCGCCCTGCGCAGCCTGATCGCCCCCGGCATCGCGGCCCTCGTCTGCCTCGCGATCCTGCTCGGCCTCGGGTTGTGGCAGCTTGCCCGCAAGGGCGAGAAGGAGGCGCTGATCGCCCGCATCGTCGAGCGCTCTCGCGCGGAGCCGCCCGCCGCGCCCCCGGCCTTCGACGCCTGGAACCCGGGCGCCGACGAGTTCCGCCGGGTGCGGGCCACCGGCACCTTCCTCCACAACAAGGAGGCGCTGGTGCACGGCCTCGCGCCGGGCGAGCCCGGCCGCGCGCTCCAGGGTTTCTACGTGCTGACCCCGCTCAAGCGCGACGACGGCAGCATCATCCTGGTCAATCGCGGGCTCGTCCCGACCGAGCTGAAGGACCCCAAGAGCCGCGCCGCGGGACAGGTGACCGGCGAGACCACCGTGACCGGCATGCTGCGCGGCAGCGAGGTCCGCACGCTGTTCGTGCCGGAATCCGACCCCGCCCGCGACCAGTGGTACACCCGCGACATCGCGGCGATCACGGCCGCCCGCGGGCTCACCAACGTCGCCCCCTACCTGATCGAGGCGGACGCGACCGAGAACCCCGGCGGCTGGCCCCGCGGCGGCAACCTGCGGGTCGACCTGCCCAACAACCACCTGCAATACGCCTTCACGTGGTTCGGCATCGCCGCCTGCCTCGTCGGTGTGTTTTCCGTCTTCGCGTGGCGGCGCCTGCACGATCCGGTGGAGCCCGACGCCCCTTGAGCGCGTTGGCCCGCGGCCTGCTTCACGAAACGCAGGCCGCGCCGGGTTCCGGCGCCGGAAGCACGGAGCGCCCCGACCATGCGCACAGCCGTTGTCCTGATCGCCCTCGCCCTCGGCATCCCGTCCGCCCGGGCCGACGAGAACTCGCAAAAGGCCGCCCGCGCCACTATCGAGCGCCAGATCGAGGCCTTCCGCCGCAACGATTCGGGTGCTGCCTACGCCGAGGCCGCGCCGCAGATCCGCAACCTCTTCCCCTCCGCCGACACCTTCATCGCCATGGTGGAGAAGGGTTATGCGCCGGTACTGCGCCCGCGCAGCTACCGCTTCGAGACCTCCGAGGAGACGGCCGAGGACGAGATCGCCCAGGGCATGAGCCTGCAGGACGAGGCCGGCATCGACTGGGTCGCGCTCTACACGCTCCAGCGGCAGGTCGACGGCCAGTGGCGCATCACCGGCTGCCAGCTGAAGCGGGCGCCGGGCGAGGCCGCCTGACGTCCTCTGCACGTCAATCGGCGATGATTCATTCATCGCCGATTGCCCCCGCGAATGCGGGGCGGCGGTCGTCCGCCGGACGCACGGAACAGGACCATCGGTCCTGTTCCGTGCAACCAAGCATCACTCGTACGAGCGGGGCCGGACGCGCTTGTAATGCAGGCCGTCGGCGGTGGTGTAGATGTCCACCGTCGCCAGCGCCTTCTGCAGGTCCTCGCGGGCGTGCTCGAACGAGAAGCGCCGGGCGCGCTTCAGGGCGCCCGCGCTGATGCGCTCCCACAGCGCCTCGTCCTGATAGAGCCGCAGCACCTGCTCGGCCCAGACCTGCGGCTCGTCGGCGACAAGGCAGTCGAGCGAGTCCGACAGGCCGGTGCCCTCGATGGCGATCGGCGAGAACACGCCGGCGAGCCCGTAGGACAGGCTCTCCAGCACCTTGCCCTTGATCCCGGCGCCCGAGCGCAGCGGCGCGACGAACACGCGAGTTGAGGTCAGGACCGCCTCGAGGTCGGGCACGTAGCCGTGCACTTTCACGCTGTCGGAGGCGAAGTCCATCACCTCCTTGGTCGGGTTGCTGCCGACGATGTGGAAGACGATCGACGGGTCCTTGGCGATCAGTTCGGGCATCACCTCGGCGACGAAGAAGCGCGCCGCCTCGACGTTCGGCGGATGGCCGAAGCCGCCGAGGAACAGGATGTCCTTGGTCTTGGCGAAGCTCGGCTTGATGTCGTCGCGCACGTCGATGACCCACGGCACCCGCCCGAGCTTGGCCGCCGGGAGATGGCTCTCCAGCACCGTCAGCTCGACGTCGGAATAGCTCAGCGTCAGGTCGGCCTCGGCGATCATCTCCAGTTCGCGGCGCTTGGTCTCCAGCGCGCCCTCGATGCTGTAGTTCGGCTCCTGCGCCTTGGCGGCGCGCATCTCGCGGAGGAAGTGCAGGTCGGCGAGGTTGAGGATTACCTTGATGCTGCGCGCATGCTCGCGGATCAGCGGGATGACGCTGCCGAAGGTATAGTAGCGGGTCACGTAGACCAGATCGAACTCGCCGATCCGATCGCGGATGAAGGCCGAGATGTCGGTGACGAACGGCGCGTAGAGGCACTCGACGCCGATCTTCTGCAGCGCCCGCGTGTGCCGGTCCATGAAGGCGAGGTTGAGCGGCAGGAAGGTGACCTTCATGCCCAGGCTCTGGAACAGCCGGATCTCCTGGAAGGCGGCGTAGCTGCCCGCGTCGTTGTCGATCATCGGGTAGTGGTTGTCGATCACCAGCAGCCGCTGGCGGACGTTGCGGTCCTTCTCGCGATCGACGTTGACGCCTTCCCGGCCGTGATCCTTGAACAGGCTGACCCACTTCTTCTTGAACTTAGGCCGGTTGACCTCCTGGTACTTCTTCATGCCCGACGAAACGTCGGTGCCCGAGGACTGGCCCTCGTAATGCACCACGACCGAACTCGGCACGTAGAGCACCCGCTTGCCGGCGTGGCGCACCTTCATCGCGAGGTCGGTGTCCTCGAAATAGCCCGGGATGAACTCGCGGCTGAAATACCCGATCTCGCGCAGGAACTCGGACCCGATCAGCAGGGCGGCGCCGGAGACGTAGTCGGCCTGGCGCAGGTAGTTGAACTTCGGATCGTTGTTGTTCTGGTTGCGGCCGTAGTTCCACGGGTTGCCGCTGCCCCAGACGACGCCGCCGGCCTCCTGCAGGGTGCCGTTGGGGTAGATCAGCTTGGAGCCGACGAGGCCGACGTCGTTGAAGTCCTCGTAGGCGTGGATCAGCTCGTCGAGCCAGTTGGCCGTGACCTCGGTGTCGTTGTTGAGGAACACCGTGTAGCGGCCCCGCGCGGCGGCCGCGCCGCGGTTGCAGCTCTCGACGAAGCCCTTGGCGACCGGGTTGCGCAGGCAGGTGAGGCCGGAGACGGTCTCGGCGATGGACACGGTGTCGTCGGTCGAGCCGTCGTCGACGACGATGACCTCGAAGCTGTAGGCGGTGTAGGCGAACAGGAGCGACGACAGGCAGAGGTAGGTCACCTCGAACTTGTTGTGCAGCGGGATGACGATGCTGACGTCCGGCGTCTCGACCGCCGGGAAGGCGAGCGGCCGGTAGCTCGCCCGCTTGCGGATGCCGTCGAGCAGCGTCTCCTGCAGGGCGTAGAGGTCCGGGATGCGCTCTGCGTCGCGCGGGTTGCAGTGCCAGTTGCGGTACGACTTGAGGTGATAGGCCGCGAGCGCCGACAGCGTCGCGTCGAACGGCTTCTTGGCGTAGGTCTGCAACGCCTCCCAGGGGGTCATCTGGAAGTCGAGCGACACGGTGGTGTGGTGCAGCACGGTGCCGTCGTCGGCGTCGCGGATCGAGACGACGTGGTACTGCCCGTCGAAATGCTTGCGGTCGATCTTGAGGTTGTGGCTGATCCGGTCGGTGCCCATCAGCAGCTCGACCTGACCGATCGGGTCGTCGTCGACGTAGACGCCGAACCGGATGTAGGTGTGGTTGGCCGAGTTGCGCGTGATCGCGATGCTGACCTGATCGAAGTTGACCCGGAACTCGTTGATCTTGAAATCGAATCCGTAGGAGATCGCGTTCTTGATCACGTGCTCGTGCGCGCCGATCACGATGGCGATGTCGTTGGTGCCCTTGCGGCCCTCGAAGGCGAGCAGCGGCAGCTTCGCCGTGTAGGCGAGCATCTGGCTCGGGCCGTCTTCGCGGGCGAGGCGCAGGAACTCGCTCGACAGGACGATCGGCTCGTCCGTCTCCACCGCCAGCCCAGGCTTGGCGAAGAACAGGTAGCTGTTGTTCTGACTGGTGCTGGCGCCCTTCTCGATCAGGATCCGCAGGCGGCTCGCCGTGCGGGGGACGTCGAGACGGCTCGTGAGCGGCTGGTAATCCTCGATCCGCGATCCGCCCTTGCGGACGGTCACGACGTCGTGGGCCTGCCGATGCACGACCTGCCCCTCGGCGTCGAGGAACTGGAAGACGAAGCAGGCCTCGCAGCGATGGGTCGCGACCAGGGTGGAGAACAGGTAGGTCCGGCCCGGCTCGACCGCGAGGTCCTCGCCGTCCAGCGGATCGAGCAGCCGCGCCACGGCCGCCGCGGGCCGGTCGTCGCCGGTGTCGTTCTCGGTGAAGATGAAGTAGGTGTCGCTGCCCGAAAGCGTCCAGTTGCGCACGTTCTTGCCGATGCGCGCGCCCGTCGGCGTCTCCACGAGGCGCCAGATCAGCCCCTTGTCGGCGGTGACGATGTGGTTGACGATCCGCCGGTCGAGGGCGCGGCGGCTCAGGATGGCGCCGCTCTCCTGGAAGCCGTAGCGGTCGCGCAGGATGACGGACGCCTCGACCTGCGGTGCCCCGACCTGGATGAACTCGATCGTCTTGTCGGAGCCGATCTTGTGGGACGCCACATGGCCTTTTGAATCATGGCCCTTCGCATCTTGCAGATCGCGATGGATGGTCATGTCCGAGGCCCTGTCGGCAGGAGATCTTGGCGCCGTTCCGAGGGGCGGTTCGGGCGATTCCCCTCATGACCCCCTGTGCCGACAGCCTTCGGCGATGTCAGTATGGGAACCGCTCCGCTCGGTCAAGCGACGCAGGACTGTGTATCGGGGCCGAACAGATGTCTCTAACAGTGCTGTCGTGACAAGAATTGGCGCGTTATTGCGAATGATCTTTTGTCGAATGAGGATGATATTGCGGTTGATCTTCGTGCTGTAATTTGATCGTCGCGGCCCCGGGTCGGATCAACGGTCCGATTCAACCTTCGGTTCTGCGTTCGCGCTGGTCGCCTGACGCTCATCGAGCCGCCCGACCGCCGCCGCGATCAACGCGGGCGCGGCGTGCAGGGTGCCGAGTTCGACCGCCGACATCGCCCGCATCACCGGCAGCAGGTTCGCCCCGGCCCGGCCGTCGGGATCGAACAGCCGCAGGTCGTCGTCCGAGCCCATCCCGACGCTTCCGGCGATGCGCGCGGCGTAGTTGCGGATGCGGGTCTCGTCGTTCGCGCAGAGCGGGGCCGGGACGGAGAGATCGAGCAGGCTCCCCTTGGGCAGGGCGGCGAGCGCCGGCAGCGCCGCGGCCTCGGCCGTCAGCCGGCTCGCATCCGGGGACCGGTTCGAGGCGAGCAGCGCGGCCGGATCGGCTGCCGCGCGGGGCGCCGGGCCGGAGGCCGCGGTGAGGCCGGTGGCGATGTCGGCCGTGGGCCGCAGCGGTGGCAGGGCCGCGGCGCGGGGGGCGCGTCCGGAATGGCCGGCGAGCCGCGCGCGGGCCGACCACGGCTGGACCCGCAGGCCGCCCGCGACCGGCGGCAGCGCGCGGGCCACCCCGCCGCGACCGTGGCGGGCGAGGAAGCGGGCCCGCAGCGTCCGGCCGATGCCCTGCGGCGCGAGGCCGGCCGAGACCGCGGGGACTGCTGCGGCGCGCGCCGCCGCCGTTCCGCCCCGCGGGACCGAACGCGCGACGGGGCGCGGCGCGCCGCATTCGGCCGGCGCCCAGCGCCGCACGATGGCGAGCGCCGTGCGGCGGCCGTAATCGCGGTAGTAGCGGCGCAGGAGGCCCGCGGCGGCGTCCGCCCCGTCGGCGGCGGTGGCGAAACCCGTGTGACCCTCGGCGTCGCCGCCGAGTTCGCCCGACCAGCGCGCCTGCTTCACGCACCAGTAATTGTTGAGCCGCACGCAGCGGGCGACGAAGCCGGGCTCGGTCGCGGCGTAGCGTACGACGAGGGCGAGCGAGGTCGGCGCGAGGTTCCGGCCGGCCTCCTCGCGCCAGTTCGACACCGCGCGGGCGACGAGGCTCAGGCTCGGCGGCAGGGTCGGCGAGGCCTCCGGTGCCGGCGGCAGCGCCGGGAGCCGCGCCACGACGGACTGCGCAGCGGCCCGCCCCGCCGTCTCGGCCTCGCGCGGCAGCATCGTCAGGGCCAAGAGGGCTTCGAGCAGCAAGCGTTCCCCCGTCGGGCGGGCCGGACACGGCCCCGGTCGAAACGGCCGAGCCGCGCGAACGGTTCTATCGCGCCGCCCCCTTCAGTCGTCGTCCATCTCGGCCGCGAACTGGCGCGGGCGGACGTAGCGCAGCAGCATGCCGGTCCCCTCGGCGATCCCCGCCCAGCTTTCCCCTGGAAATTCGATCACCGCCAGCGCCGCCGTCGGGAATTTTTCGCGCAGGTCCCGGCGCAATTCCCGCTCGCCCGCGCCGACGAGGCGGAGCGCCGCATCGCCCATCCCCGGATTGTGGCCGATGACCATGAGCGTGCCGACCGCATCCGGCGCCGAGCGGATCGCGTCGAGGATGCGGTTCGACGGCGCCTCGTAGATCGAGGGCACGGTCTCCTCCCGCGTCCCGTCGAGGAACGAGCGCACGAGGCCCCAGGTCTCCTGTGTGCGCCGGGCCGGCGAGACCATGGCGAGGTCGGGCCGCAGGCCCTCGCGGGCGATGAAGTCGCCCATCAGCGGCGCGGCCTCGCGCCCGCGGGCGTTGAGCGGCCGGTCGATGTCGGCCATGCCTTGCGGATAGGCGGACTTGGCGTGGCGCAGGAGCAGAAGGCGGCGGGTCATTTGAAGCCCACCACGGCGTGCGGGACGTAAGGGGCTTCGAGCGCCGCGATCTCGTCGGCCGTCAGCGCGAGGTCGAGGGCCGCCACCGCGTCGTCGAGATGCTGAGGCTTCGAGGCGCCTATGATCGGCGCGGCGACCTCCGGCTTCTGGAGCACCCAGGCCAGCGCCACCTGCGCCCGCGACACGCCGCGCGCCTGCGCGATCGCGGCGACCGCCTCGACCACCTTGCGGTCGGCCTCCACGGTCGCGTCGTAGAGCCCCTTGCCGACGAGGTCGCTCTCCTGCCGGGCGCTGCCCGCGTCGAAGTCGCGGGTCAGGCGTCCGCGGGCGAGCGGGCTCCACGGGATCAGCGGGATGCCCTGGTCGGCGCAGAGCGGGATCATCTCGCGCTCCTCCTCGCGGTGGAGCAGGTTGAGGTGGTTCTGCATCGTGGCGAAACGGGTCCAGCCGTGACGGTCGGCGGTGTAGAGCGCCTTGGCGAACTGCCACGCGTACATCGACGAGGCGCCGATAGTGCGGGCCTTGCCGGCCTTCACGACGTCGTGGAGGGCCTCCAGCGTGACCTCGATCGGCGTGGCGTAGTCCCAGCGGTGGATCTGATAGAGATCGACGTAGTCGGTGCCGAGCCGCTTCAGCGAGGCGTCGATCGCCGAAAAGATCGCCTTGCGCGACAGGCCGCCGGCGTTCGGCCGGTCGGTGAGCGGGTAATAGACCTTGGTGGCGAGCACGATGTCGTCGCGATGCGCGAAATCCTTGAGCGCGCGGCCGACGATCTCTTCCGAGGTGCCGTCAGAATAGTAGTTGGCGGTGTCGAAGAAGTTGATGCCGAGGTCGAGCGCTCGGCGGATCAGCGGCCGGCTCTCCTCCTCGCGCATCGTCCAGGGATGGGGGCCGCGCTCGGGCACGCCGTAGGTCATGCAGCCGAGGCAGAGGGGCGAGACGTCGAGGCCGGTGCGGCCGAGTTTTTTCGTCTTCATGGGGAAGCACCGCGCTGGATGAGCGACGCGCCCTTAACTGGGGCAGCGGGCGCGATCGTCACCGCGTTCCGGCTCTGCGTCGAGGTTATGACGCGCCCGTGACGGCCAAGGTGCTCGGAAGGTGCT
The DNA here is from genome assembly GCF_038442325.1 of Methylorubrum subtropicum. Classification (NCBI taxonomy): domain Bacteria; kingdom Pseudomonadati; phylum Pseudomonadota; class Alphaproteobacteria; order Hyphomicrobiales; family Methylobacteriaceae; genus Methylorubrum; species Methylorubrum subtropicum. The sequence goes on from NZ_JBBXMW010000026.1 coordinate 38,157, forward strand.
TGCAAAAAGATTGCGCGCAATTCACGAGGGAGCACGCGCTCCCTGGCGCGATTCCAATCCGAGGGGACACTGAAGACCATGAGCCGAACCCGCGCGCTGCTCGGCGGCCTCGCCGCGACCGCCTGCCTGATGACCGCTGTGCAGGCGGACGAGACCGATCCGGCGGCCATCGTCGCCGGGCAGTTCGCGGCCGGCGGCAACCACACGGGCGTGCGCGCCAGCGGCGCCAAGGGCGTCTGCCTCAAGGGCAGCTTCGTGCCGGCTTCCGGTGCCGCCGCGCTCTCCAAGGCGCCGCATTTCGCGAAAGAGGTGCCGGTGACCGCCCGCTTCTCCATGGGCGGCAGCAACCCCAAGATTTCGGACAAGGCCAAGCCCGTCACCCGCGGCCTCTCGGTGCGGATGAGCGCGGACGCGGGCGACATGGTGTTCGTGACGATCTCGGCGCCGGTCTTCTCGACCAAGACCCCGGCCCAGCTGCTCGAATTCGTGCAGGTTCGCGCCCCGGGCCCCGACGGCAAGCCGGATGCCGAGAAGGTCAAGGCGTTCTCCGCCGCCAACCCCGAGACGACGCGCCAGGCGGCATGGCTCAACGCCCGTCCGGTGCCGGCGAGCTACGCGGGCGTCGATTACTGGGCGGTCCACGCCTACACGCTGACCAACGCCAAGGGCGAGACCAAGACCGCCCGGCTGAAGTTCGTGTCCACCGACAAGGCGGGTCTGACCGATGACGAGGCCAAGGCCAAGCCCGACAATTTCTACGCCGACGAGCTGAAGGAGCGCCTCGCCAAGGGCCCGGCCAAGTTCGACCTCGTGGCGATTTTGGCCGAGTCCGGCGATACGACGAGCGATCCGACGGTGGCGTGGCCGGAGGAGCAGCGCAAGGCCGAGACGCTCGGCACGCTCTCGATCACGGGAATCGAGCCCGACGCCACCTGCGACGCCCGCACCTTCGACCCGGTGGTGGACCTGCCCGAGGGCGTGGCCGGCCCGTCCGACGACCCAATGTTCGCCATCCGCTCGCCGGCCTACGCGGTGTCGGTCTCGCGCCGGGCGAATTGAGCCGGTGCCGCGCGGGGGTTTTTATCCGCCCCCGCGCGGTCTCAGCGGCGTGCCCTCGTAGAGCGCGGCCAGTTCACCCTCGAAGCCGAAGGACGGCAGGGCGAGCCGGCCGTCGAATCCTGATACGATCTCGGTCCGCCAACCTTCGACGGTGCGGATCGAAACCTCGACCTCGGGCCGCTCCTGCTCGACGATCAGCACGGCCTCGCAGGTGGCGTGCGCCCGGTAGAGGTCGCGCTTGATGTCGATCCAGCGCCGGCCCGCCTCGGCGACGGTCTCGCGGTCGGTGCCGGAGACGATCTCGGCCAGCAGATAGGCGCGACCGACGAAACGCTGGCCCGCTTCGTAATCGGCATCGATGACGGCGACATCGGGCTCCGGCCGGTAGCGATCGTCCGATCCGAGTTCGATGCCCGGCCGCTGGCAGGCGAGACGCGACGGATCGTGCGGCTCCAGCGCGTCGTTGAGCAGGCGCTCGAGGTTGCTGGCGATCCGGTTATGGGCCAGCGAGGCCGGCGCCATCATGACGGGGCGCCCCGCCACCAGCTCCCAGCGCTCGCGGTCCGGCCGCTCCGCCTGGAAGCGGCGGAAGGCGCGTGCGGACATCGTTTGGATGTCGCGGTCGGCGACGGCGAGCGACATGGCGGCCTCCTCCCGGTCACGATCCCCTCGTCAGAATGCCATGAGGACGCTTTCGGCTCCAAGGGGGCGGCTCAGCCGCCCCTGCCCTCCCGCCGCATCATGAAGGCCAGCTTCTCGAACAGGCTGACGTCCTGCTCGTTCTTGAGCAGCGCCCCGTGCAGCGGCGGGATGAGCTTGCGGCCGTCGCGCTCGCGCAGGGTCTCGGGCGACACGTCCTCGGCCACCAGCAGCTTGAGCCAGTCGAGCAGTTCCGAGGTCGAGGGCTTCTTCTTGAGGCCCGGCACCTCGCGGGTCTCCAGAAACACCCGCAGGGCCTCCTCGACGAGGCGGTGCTTGATGCCCGGATAATGCACCTCGACGATGGCCTGCAGCGTCTCGGCATCGGGGAACTTGATGTAGTGGAAGAAGCAGCGCCGCAGGAACGCGTCCGGCAGCTCCTTCTCGTTGTTCGAGGTGATGATCACGATCGGGCGGACATTCGCCTTCACGGTCTGCCCGGTCTCGTAGACGTGGAACTCCATCCGGTCGAGTTCAGTCAGGAGGTCGTTGGGGAACTCGATGTCGGCCTTGTCGATCTCGTCGATCAGCAGCACCGGCCGCTCGGGAGCGGCGAACGCCTCCCATAGCTTGCCGCGGCGGATGTAGTTGCCGATGTCCGACACCCGCGGGTCACCGAGCTGCGAGTCGCGCAGGCGCGAGACCGCGTCGTACTCGTAGAGCCCCTGCTGCGCCTTGGTCGTCGACTTGACGTTCCACGTCAGCAGCGGCGCGCTCAAGCCCTTGGCGATCTCCTCCGCCAGCACGGTCTTGCCGGTGCCGGGCTCGCCCTTCACCAGCAGCGGGCGCTCCAGCACGATCGCGGCGTTGACCGCGGTCGTGAGATCGGGCGGTGCGACGTAGCTGTCGGTTCCGGAAAATCGCATGGCGGCTCGCGTCGGGAAAAAGAGGATTGACCCGGACTAACCCGGTGCGAAGCGGCTCGGCAACCGGATGAGGCGAAGCCATTGCGGGTCACCGGCCGCCGGGCCACACTTCGGCCGAGCAACGGAGGCGATCGATGGACAGGTCTGCCCGAGATCAGGATAAGGATCGCACCCCTCCGGCTGATGAGGGATTGGCGCGGTTCGAGGTCGAGGGGCTGGACGCCGACCGCGCCCTCCTGCGCGCGCTTGCACGGCGGCTGGCCGAGCCCGGAGACGGCGCTGCCGCGTTGCGCAAGGCCGTCGCGTCGGCCGTCGAGGGTACCAAAGGCGTCGAGAGCGCTCAGAACGTTCCGCCCAAGCGCGGCGGCGTTCTCGCAGCGTTGCGCAACTCGCCGCTTGTCGGCGCCGATCTCGACCTGAGGAAAACCCGCCATCCCGGCCGCGATGTCGATCCGTGAGCGGCTACCTTCTCGATACGAACATCGTCAGCAATCTCGTCAGGCCGGTCCCCTCCGCGCCTCTGCTCGACTGGATCGCGGCCCAGGAAGACGCGACACTCTTCATCGCCGCCGTGACGCTCGGGGAAATTCGCCGCGGCATTCTTCAGATGCCGGTGGTGCAAAAGCGGACGCGACTGGACGATTGGTTCTCAGGGAATAAGGGACCGGCGGCCACCTTCGCCGACCGCATCTGCCCGTTCGATCAGGAGGCGGCGCTGATCTGGGCGGTGCTGATGGCCGAAGGCCGAGCGATCGGCCGACCACGCGATGCGATCGATATGATGATCGCAGCCATCGCTCAGGTTCGCGGATTTGTCATCGTCACCGACAACGAGCGGGATTTCGCCGGCCTCGGCTTCATCAATCCCCTGCGGCAGGGCACCGAAGCGCCGTAGGCGCCGCCCCCGATCAATTGTCGAGCTTCTTGTCGTACCAGACGCATTTCTTGACGAGTTCGGCGAGGTTGTACTCGCGGCTGGTCGATTCGACGAGCTTGCGGTCGATGGCGATGTTGACCTGCTTGATGTCGGTGCTGAACAGGCTCATCGGCGAGGCGAAGTAGCAGAACTGCTTGGTCGGGGTGGTGCCGGTGCCCTCGAAGTTCCAGCCGGTGACGATGTCGCCGGTGAGGTAGGGCGTGCTCTTGAACACCGTGTAGGTGGTCCGCACCGGGGCGGAGCCCTCCGGCTGCTTGGCGGCGGCCGCCGCCTGGACCGCGGCGAGCGGCGAGGCGGCGGGCGCGGGCGGCTGCTCCAGCTTCAGCACGTTGTCGGTGAGCGTCACCTCGCCCTTGGTCTTGAGCGTCACCTCGGACAAAGCCGCCTGCATCGCACCCGCGATCTTCTCGGCGGCCGAGTCGAACTGGTTCATGTAGGCGTAGCCGTAGGACGCCGCGCCGACTCCGATCCCGGCCAGCGCCAGGAAGATGCCCGCGCCGCTCGCCCGAAGCAGGAACGCACGGGCGAAGGCCATGCGGGCTTCCGCGCGCAGTCGGCCGTTCACGTTCTGCGCCAGCACGATGTTCTCGTGCGTGCCGTCGGTCAGGATACTCATCGGGCGGGACTCGTCGGACTCAGGCCGTCGCCGGCACGGGGGCGGGCGGGGCCGGCGGCACGGTCGGCGCCGTGCGGCGGTCGAGCGGGATCACCGAGCCCTCCCGCGAAGCGGGCCGCAGCGGATTGCTCGCCATCTCCTGGCGCACGGTCTCGGCGACCGAGGCGAGCAGGTACGGCGCGGCCTCCGCGCTGACGGCGGCGCCGAGGTCGTCCTCGTCCATGAAGGTCCGGCGCACCGAGACCGCCGAGAGCGCCAGGATCGTCGAGGCGAAGGCGGCGCAGAGCGCGGGGACGAACACGAAGATGCGCAGGAAAGCGTGGACCTGCGCGTCGCTCACCTCGATCGGATCGACCCCGTAGACCATGGCGGTGAAGGAGTGGAGCTGCGAGCGGTTGACCGCGTTGCGGTAGGCCTGCTCGGCGTCCGCCACCTTGCGGTCGGCCGCGCCCCGGTCGAGCAGACTGCGGGCCTTGCGCGCCTCCTCCAACTCCTTGACGACGGCGCCGCGGTCGGTGCCGGCCTTGGACACCGCGGCGTTGAGCGTCGCGGTGCGCGGGTCGGTGACGCATTTGAGGTTCGAGTAGCGCACGCCCCGGCTGTTGGTGCCGTAGACGCGCTCGCAGCGCTGCGCCGGGAGCCCTGCGAGCTGCGAGGCGTTCTCCGCCGAGCGCTTCTCGATCTGCTCCAGTTCGTTGGCGTATTGCTCGACGCGGGCGTTGGCGGCCGCGATCCGCGTGTCGATGCTGTCGCGGTCGGCCTGGGCGTCCTTGAGGGCGGTCTTGGCCTTGGCCGCGTCCATCAGGCGGGGATGGAACATCATCTCGCCGAGCTGCGACACCGACTTCGTCGTCACGCCCGCGGCGAAGACGATGCCGATGATCGCCAGCCCCCGCACGAACCACGAGCGCTGGGTGCGGGCCAGAATGCCGAGCGGCACGCGGCACAGCTCGACAGCGGCGTAGACCAGCGGGGCCAGCAGCATGAAGTAGAACGCGCGGTTGTCGCCGTCGCTGTAATAATCCGCGAACAGCCACGCGCCCGCGAGCGAGGCGCCGATCACCATGAACTCGACGAGATAGGCGATCGAGACGTAGCCCCACTTGATGCGGTAGCCGCGCTCGACGTCGCGCTCGTGCTTCCAGCGGCTCCGGTCGAGCGCCCATTCGCGCCGCTCGCGCGCCACATCCCGGTTCGGCGGCTTCCTGAACATCGATCTCGACGGGCCTCTGCGGGGCGGCGAACCGGCCATTCCCTAACATCGCGTTACTCAAGCGTAAGCGTGCATTGTGCCGAAGTTGTGCCGGCCGGCGCGATCATCGGTGGACGGCGGGGTGCCGAATGCCGCAGCGCGAAATTCTTCACGTGTTGGTGCGCGCGCAGGATGAAAGCGGTTGCCCCCGCGTGGACCCGCCGCCCATGATGGCGGCGGACTCAATCCCAAGCCCCCGCTCCCCACCGACAGGCATGCGCCCCTCCCGATGACCGCACCCGTGCAGGCCGCCACTCAGATCGCCGCCGAAGCCGGGGCGCATGCGGGCGGCTACAAGGAGGCGATCCTGTTCCTCGTCACCGCGGGCGTGGTGGTGCCGCTGTTCCACCGCCTGCGGGTGAGCCCGGTGCTCGGCTTCATCGGCGCGGGGGCGCTGCTCGGGCCGTTCGGCCTCGGGCGCTTGGCCGAGACCCATCCCTGGCTCGGCCTCGTCACCATCGGCAGCCGCTCGGAGATCGCGCATCTTGCCGAATTCGGCGTCATCTTCCTGATGTTCATGATCGGGGTCGAGCTGTCCTGGGAACGCCTGCGGGTTCTGCGCCGCCTCGTGTTCGGCCTCGGCTCGATCCAGGTGATCGCGTCCGCCGCCATCATCGCGGCGATCCTCGTGGCGCTCGACCAGCCGGTGGCGGGCGCGGTGCTGGTCGGGCTCGGCCTCGCTCTGTCCTCGACCGCGGTGGTGCTCCCCGTTCTGGCGGAGCAGAAGCGGCTCGGCACGCCCGCGGGCCGCACCAGCTTCGCGGTGCTGCTGTTCCAGGATCTCGCGGTGGCGCCGATCCTGTTCGCCATCGCCGTGCTCGGCCGCAACGACGGCGGCAATCTCGGCGCGGCGCTCGCCCTCGCGCTCGGTCAGGCGGCGGTGGCGCTCGTCCTCATCGTGGTGGCCGGCCGCGTGGCGCTGCGCCCGCTGTTCCATCTCGTGGCGCTGACCCGCTCGCCCGAGCTGTTCATGGCGGCCTGCCTCCTCGTCATCGTGGCGACCGCGTTGGTGGCCGCCGCGAGCGGCCTGTCGATGACGCTCGGCGCGTTCGTGGCCGGCCTGCTGCTCGCCGAGACCGAATACCGCCGCGCCATCGAGGCGACGATCGACCCGTTCAAGGGCCTGCTGCTCGGAGTGTTCTTCGTCTCGGTCGGGATGAGCCTCGATCCGGCGCAACTGCTCGCCGCGCCCGGCGCGATCCTCGGCCTCGCGATCGGCCTCCTCGTCATCAAGGGCGCGGTTCTGTGGGCGGGGGCCCGCTTCATGGGCATCCCCCGTCCGGTCGCCCTGGAGACGGCGCTGCTGATCGGCCCCGGCGGCGAGTTCGCCTTCGTGCTGATCGGCGGGGCGATGATCGCCGGGCTGGTGCCGGAGCCGGTCGGCGCCGCCGCCCTGATCGTCACCACCGTGACCATGATCGCGATTCCGGCGCTCGCCGTGCTCGGCCGCCGCGTCGGCCGGCGCGTGTCGGGGGCGCAGCTCGGCCGGGCGCGGGCCGAGCCGGTGCCGGAGGCGGTGCAGAACCGGGTGATCGTGGCGGGCTACGGCCGGGTCGGGCGGCTCGTCGGCGAGATGCTCAAGCGCCACGACATCCCCTATCTCGCGCTCGACGCCGACCCAGCCCGCGTCGCCGAGCAGCGGCGGCTCGGCAGCCCGGTCTATTTCGGCGATTCGGCCAACACCGAGATGCTGCGCCGCTGCGACATCGCCTCGGCGCGCGCCCTCGTCGTCACCCTCGACAACCCGAGCGCGGTCGAGGCGGTGGTGCAGGCCGCCCGCGCCGAGCGGCCGGACCTCACCGTTGTGGCCCGCGCCCGCGACGCGCGCCACGCCACCCAGCTCTACGAGATGGGCGTGACCGACGCGGTGCCGGAGACGATCGAGGCCTCGCTCCAGCTCTCCGAGGCGGTGCTCGTCGATGTCGGCGTGCCGATGGGCCACGTCATCGCCTCGATCCACGAGCGCCGCGACGAGTTCCGCGCCATGCTCAAGCGCAAGGAGGCCGACCAGCGCCCGGCCTTCCGCGCCCGCCGCACCGTCGGCAAGGGGGGCGGGGTCGCCGCCGAGCCGCGCGACCCGCCCAAGGAGAGCCGGCCGGCGAGCCGCAGCGCCTGAGCCCGATTTGCCGCCGGCTCCACTTGCCGATATGGGGCGGTCCCGGCCGGACGAGGGCGACGCCGTAGGGCGCGCCGTCCGGGCCGTCCCCACGCCCGTCTCGTCCTCGCGTGCAGAGCTGTCATGGAATGAAAGACGCGGGCTTCAAGACGATCGCGATGACGCCTTTCGCGCGTCTCAACCGGATCAACAAGGCGCTGCACCGGCATCTCATCGCCACCGAGACGCTCAAGGAGCCGTTCTCGCACGAGCTTCTGCTGGCGATGGACAACAACAGCGACGCCACGATCGCGGACATCACCCACTTCTTCCAGCAGAACAACCTGATCGCGCTGGCCCTGCTCGCCGCCGACCGCATCTTCCTGCGCCAGTCCCGGCTCAAGCGCCTGCCCTCGCCGAGCTTCATCGAGCGCCAGCTGCGCCGCTACGAGAGCCTGGGCCTGTTCGCCTGGGCCGAGCGGCAGGCGCTCTCCTGCGCCGAGACGCTGGCGAACGCCGACCTCTACGCCCTGAAGGCCCGGCTGGCGGTGGACCGGGGCGCCTACGACGAGGCGCTCGCGCTCGCCGACCGTTGCGCCGAGGCCAAGGCGTGGCCGCAGCTCGAGGCTCGGATCAGGGCGGAGCGCGAGCTGCTCGCGAGCCCGCAGGCGGGGAGCGGGCGGCGCTACGCCGTGAAGGTGGTGAACCTGCCGCAGGACTACGCCCGCCGCGATATGTGCATGGCGGCGATGAAGCGGGTCGGGCTGGCGTTCGAGTTCGCCAAGGCGATCCGCGTCGACGAGATCCCGGCCTCCGACCAGCCCCTGTTCACCCGGCCGGTCACCCGCATGGAGGACGGCACCTTCGGCAACCAGCTCACGCAGTACCGCATCTGGCGGCAGACGGCGGAGGGGGAGCCGGAGCTGACCCTGGTGTTCGAGGACGACACCACGGCCACCATGGCGATGGAGCCGTTCCTGCGCCATGCGCCCCTGCCGGCGGATGCCGACATCATCTTCTGCAACGACCGGCTCTGCGGTGACGCCGACCGCCTGACCGTCGAGCCGATCGGCACCGCCCTGGCCGAACTCAGCCGGCGCCTTCCCAACCTGCGGGCGCCGGGCTCGGACGCCTACATCCTGACGCGCTCGGGCGCCGAGAAGCTCTCGGCCATCGCGCGGACCGAGAAGTTCCACAGCATCGGGACCGACTGGTACATCCTGTCCCACAGCATCGATGCCAGTGCCGTCGCCGGGCTGAACCCGGATTCGATCCTGGCGAAGGAGCTGACCCAGCGCCACGCCGCGCCGGTCCATTCGGACATCGTCCTGAACGGCTACATCACGAGCCGGCCGCTCTCGGCCAACCGCCCGCTGGGGGTCGCGCGGCTCAACCGGGTGTGACGGCCCGCTCCGGAAACGCCTGCTCCGTCAGCCGCTCGCGGAACGCCGCGTCGTCCTTGGCCACTGCCGCGATGTCCCGCGTCACGTATTCGGCGAACCGGGCCGCGTCGAAGGGCGGCAGCGGCAGGTCGAGGGCGCGGGCGAGGTCGTCGTGGATGCTCTGCGGCGCGTGGGTCACCACCGGCGAACTCGGGATCGACGAGCCGTTGCGGTCCTTGCAGCGATGGATCGCCCGCACGTTCCCGGCGACCGCGAAGCGGCAGCGCTGCCCGAGATGGGGCGTGTAGAAGCTCGACACGTTGCGCCGCGGGATCATCGCGAACCGCCCCGGCATCTCGGCCAGGAGTTCGGTGCTGTAGATCGCCGAGCCCTCGACGAAGACCACCATCTCGGCCCGCGCCATCGCCCGGCACTGGTCGGCGATGCTCCGGGTCTCGGGGCGGAGGGATTCGAACCCGAATTCCGCGAGCACGTCGGCGAAGTAGCGCTCGCCGAGCAGCGTGCCCTTCCACAGGATATGATGGCGCCCGAGGAACAGGCGCCGCGGCGTCGGCGCGCTCTCGTCCGCGGCAAGGATCGGCTTCGACACCTCCCGCAGGATGTCCCGGTACCAGTCCGCGGCGCCGACTTTGAGACGCGAGCCGGGCTCGGGGATGTCGAGCTCGGCGATCCGCGTCGGCTGCCGGACGATGGTGCAGCGCTCGACCGGAACGCCGAACAGGCCGAGGATGTCGCGCAGGTAGCCGGGAATCCGGACCGAGGTCAGCATCTCCGGGCGCCGGTCGAAGCACATCGCGACGAAGACGACGTGATCGTGGAGGCTCGGGTCGAACGCCCACAGCCGGTGGATCGATTCCGTCGTGACGTGGCCGAAATGGTCGTAGAGGAAGCCGGCATAGAGCGAGCGGCCCGGCAGAAGCTCGGTCACGTCCGCCTCGTCCACCGCCTGGGGCACGTCGATCGGATCGCCGTCGCGGCGGATGCGCCCGAACGGGAAGTCCGGGCCGGTGAAGCCGCCGTAGAAGATGTCCCGCCGGACCGTGTAGGGCGCCAGGACCACGCCGTCGTGGCGGCTGATTCTGGGGTTCATCGTCCGTCTCCGTCTGCTGCCGCGCTGCGCGGGCCCGCTGCCGCGGGCCGGACGGCGGCCCGCCTCGTGCGGGGGCGCCGCCGCGCCGGGCGCTGATAGCACCGGCCCGGGCGCGCGTCGAAGGCGGGCCCGGCGGGACGCTTCGGAGGCCGTCCTATCGGGACGGGCGGGCGTCCGGTCCCCGGTCGGTCCAGTCCGGCGGCAGGCCCAGGGAATCGCCGATGATGCCGTCGATGCCGGGCGCGCGGCCGAAGCGGTCGCAATCGGGATCGAGGGGGGCCTCGCCGAGCGTCGTGATGCGGATGCGGTCGTAGGTCGGGATCTGCAACTCGCCCCGGAACGGGTCCTTGGTGGTGGCGAGGTAGGAGCCGAAATCCTGGCCGAACTCGCCCGCGAGGTCGTAGGCGTCGGAGGCCGCCGAGAAGCGGGCGGAGTTGGTGAAGGCGTTGGCCGCCCCGCCCCAGATCATCGCGGCGCGCTGGCGTCGGCGCGCGTCGATCGCCTCCGCCTCGATGGTCAGGCTGCCGAGCCCGAGCGGCACCCGCGGCACCGGCACCTTGCCGACCGTGTTGGCGAAGCCCACGCCGACCTGCCCCGCGATCGAGATCGCCGTGGACGCCGCGATGGTGGCGCCCGCCGCCGGCACGTTGGTGAGGTCGATGCGGGTGACCGCCGAGCGCACCGTCAGGTCGGCGGGGCCGGCGGAGACGATGTCGTAGCGCAGCGACAGGTCGTAGCAGAGCGCCCGGTCGGCGGCGTTGGCGATCAGCCGCCGCTCCACGGCGTTCAGGCCGGGGCCGGAGACGGCCTCCGTGAACACGGTGGGCACGATCCGCACGGTGCGGACCGTCTGCGGCAGGGTCGGATCGATGAACAGCTTGGACTCGGAGGCGACCGCGTCGCTCGTCACGAACTGGTCGGCGCGCGTCAGCGTGCGCCCGTCGGTGAGCACCACGTCGCCGCAGCCGGCGAGCACGCCGAGCGAGCCGGCCAGGGCCAGCCCGAGGCGCGCCGCCCGGATCGAGGAGCGGGAGAATTGCGACCGCAGCAGCATCAGTCTCTTTCGCGGAGGAACGGGGCCGGCGCGGTGATGCGCCGTCCCGCCGGGGCGGAAAGGGTTGTGTCGTCTCGGACGGGAAGCCTAGCCGTAAGGGGCCCGAGCCGGAAGGACGCCGCGCCGCTGCGGGCCTCCGGCGGGGGCGTATCCGCCGCCCTGTGACCGTTCGGCAACGATGTTTCGGCTGGTCGCTTTCAGCGACCGCCCGGTTTCATGCTTGGGCCTCAGGCGCCGGCGGCCGCGTCCGCGGCCTTAGGCTTCTCGCTCCGCTGGATGCCTCGGCTGGTAGCCGAGGCCGCTGCGCGGGGCGCTCTTCGCGCACGGCCATACGGATGGGTCGTTTCCGGTCGTATGGCATTGCAACCGAACCGCCCGTCCCGCGCTTGTTTCCGCCGATGCGTCCCGCCCAGATCGTCCCCCTCGTCGTCGCCACCGCCCTGTTCATGGAGAACACCGATTCCACGGTGATCGCCACGGCGCTGCCGGCCATCGCGGCGAGCCTGAACGAGGACCCGATCGCGCTGAAGCTCGCGCTCACCGCCTACCTCGTGAGTCTCGCGATCTTCATCCCCGTCTCGGGCTGGGCCGCCGACCGCTACGGCGCCCGCAACGTGTTCCGGGCCGCGCTCTGCGTGTTCATGGCGGGCTCGCTCGCCTGCGCGGCGTCGAGTTCGCTTCTCGGCTTCGTGGCCGCCCGCTTCGTGCAAGGGATCGGCGGGGCCATGATGGTGCCGGTCGGGCGGCTCGTGATCCTGCGCAGCGTCCCGAAATCCGAACTCGTCGGGGCGCTGGCCTATCTGACGATTCCCGCCCTGATCGGCCCGATCCTTGGGCCGCCGCTCGGCGGCTTCATCACCACCTACGCGGACTGGCGCTGGATCTTCTTCATCAACATTCCCATCGGCTTGGTCGGGATCGTGCTGGCTACGATGTATATCGGCGACATTCGGGAAGAGGAGCGCCCGCCGCTGGACGTCGCCGGCTTCCTGCTCTCGGGCTCGGGGCTCGCCCTGATGATGCTCGGCTTCGCCTCGACCGGGCGTCATCTCCTGCCCGACGGCGTGTCCTGGGGCTGCATGGGCGCGGGCGCGGTGCTGATGGCGCTCTACCTGCGCCACGCCCGGCGCACCGAGCATCCGCTGATCCGCCTCGATCTCCTGCGCACCCCGACCTTCCGCGCCGCGGTCACGGGCGGCAGCCTTTTCCGTATCGGCACGGGGGCGATTCCCTTCCTGCTGCCGCTGATGCTGCAGATCGGCTTCGGGCTCGATCCGCTGCATTCGGGGCTGATCACCTTCGCGGCCGCCGCGGGTGCGCTGCTAATCAAGATCGTCGGCCCGCGCATCCTGCGCGCTCACGGCTTCCGCCGCGTCATGGTGACGAACGCGCTGATCGCCTCCGCCTTTCTCGCCATCAACGGGCTGTTCACGGCGCAGACCCCGCACTGGATCATCATCTCGGTTCTGCTGCTCGGCGGCTGCGTGCGCTCGCTTCAGTTCACCTGCGTCAACGCCATCGCTTATGCCGACCTCGAATCGCGGGAGATGAGCGCGGCGACCAGCCTCGCCAGCGTGGCGCAGCAGCTCTCGCTCAGTCTCGGCGTCTCCATCGGGGCGCTGGCGCTGGAGGGCGCCGCATCCTTGCACGGCCATTCGGACATCCGCACGGAGGATTTTTCGCTGGCCTTCCTGGCGGTGGCGATCATCTCGGCGGGCTCGTTCTTCGTGTTCCGCCGCCTCGCGCCGGATGCCGGCGCCGAGGTGTCGGGGCAGCGCCGGGTGCGCGGCGTCGAGGCCGGGCCCGGCGCGGTGCCGCGGCCCGGCGACGGCTCGGTTTCGACGTTGCAGCCGCTCACGCCGCCGCCCGGGCTGGGGCCCGGCCGCCCGCGCGCTTAGCCGGGGCTTTCTTCACAGGCGCTTTGGCCCGCGCCGGCTCCGAGCCACCGCCCGAACGTCCAAAGAATCCCTGCCAGCTCCAGGCGCCGGGGCCGGTCATGGCGTACATCAGGAAGGCGCCGGCCAGCCCGAGATCGGCCAGGAAGAAGGTCCGCTCGGTCACGGCGCTGCCGCCGACGAACTGCCAGAACGGATGCAGCAGCGCGGCCATCGCCGCCACGAAGCCGGCCATGGCGAGGCCGGTGATGCGCGGCATCATGCCGAGGATCAGGGCGAGCGGGCCGAACACCTGCACGACCACGGCGGCTGTGGCGACCGCGTTCGGGGCCGGGCAGCCCGCGCCCGCGAGCGTCAGCGCGAAGCCCGAGACGTTGAGCGCCCGCGCGATGCCGGTCGGCAGGAGCGCCGCGGCCATGAGGAGGCGGGCGGCGAGGAGGACGCCGTTCTGGGCAGAACCGAACAAGGGGAACGCTCCGGGACAGGAAGGAAGTCCCGCAAACGGTGTCGGCTCAGGCTGAATCGCCGGTTAAGCCGATCGGACCATCAACCGGAAATCCCTGCCCGGTACAGGCGTCCGCGCTCGGTCCAGGCGACGACGACGAGGGCGAGCGCGCCCAGACCCGCATAGCCGACCGCTACCGGCATCACCGTGCCGTCGAAGGCGCGCCCGATCAGCCAGCCGCAAAACGCGCCGAGCATCGTCGTGTAGAAGCCGAGGAACGACGAGGCGGTACCCGCGATGGCGCCGAGCGGCTGCAGCGCCAGCGCGTTGAAGTTCGGCATGACGAAGCTGATCAGGAACTGGTTGAGCGCCAGCACCGCCAGAAACAGCCCGATCGGCGGCTGACCGCGGAAGGCCAGCCCGATCCCGACCTGCACCAGCCCGACCGCGGTGAAGGCGGTGAGGCCGGCATGCGACAGCGTCCGCATTCCGAGCCGCCGGACGATGCGGGAATTGACCAGCGTCGCCGCGCCCATGGCGCCCGCCACCAGCCCGAAGGCGACGGGGAACAGGCTGCCGAGATGGTAGAGCCCGGTGTCGAACACCTGCTGGGCCGAGCCGACATAGCCCATGATGCAGCCGGTCATCAGCCCGAGCCCCGTGGCGTAGCCGATGGCGACGCGGGTGCGCAGCACCGTGCCGAGCGCCTGCATCGTCGCCGAGACCGACAGCGGGCGGCGGAACTCCGGGTGCAGCGTCTCCGGCATGCGCGCGGCGAACCACAGGGCGAGGATGCCGCCCAACGCCAGCATCGAGACGAACACGTAGATCCACGAGCCGAGCAGCAGCATCGTCGCGCCGATGGCGGGGCCCAGCATCGGGATGATCAGAAAAACCATCATGATGAGCGACATCACGCTCGCCATCTCGCGTCCTGAGAAGCGGTCGCGCACGATCGCGGTCGAGAGCACCCGGCCGCCGGCCGCGCCGATGCCCTGGATGATGCGAGAGGCCAAGAGCCACTCGAAGCTCGGCGCCACCATCGCCAGCCCGCAGCCCGCGGCGTAGATCGCGAGGCTCGCGAGTAGCACCTTGCGCCGCCCGAGCGCGTCCGAGACCGGCCCGTAGACGATCTGCGCCAGCCCGAAGCCGATCATGTAGACGTAGACGAGAAGCTGGAGGCTGTTGGCGTCCTCCACGGCAAACCGCTGCTGGATCAGCGGAAATGCCGGCAGCAGGTTATCGATCGACATGGCGGTGACCGCCATCATCAGCGCGACGATGCCGACGAACTCGGCAAATCCCGGCCCGACCCAGGGCGGCCCGGCGGACGTCGCGCTGCCGGGAGCGGGCCGGGGGGATGATGTCACGTCGGATGCCTTGAGGCGCTTAGAGCCGGGCCGCTTGTGCGGACGGGGGCCCGGCGAGGTCGGTGCGGAAAGGCACCGCGCGCCGGGTTCGTTCCCGGATGGGCGATCCGTTTCGTAGGGTTCCGATCGACCGACCCGGCGCCCGCGCATCCCCTCTCCCCGCTGTGCGGGGAGAGGGTCGCGACGACCTCGTCGTCGGCGCGACGTGGCGGCAGCCGAGGTGTGAGGGGGCGGTTCCGGAAGAGCTCCTTCCGTCGAGTCCCCCTCACCACCGCTCCGCTTCCTTTAGGGACGACAAGGTCCCTAAAGGCCTCTCCCCGCGTGCGGGGAGAGGGGGGGCGCCATACCTTTACTTCTTCCCCGCGGCCTTGCCCGAGCTATCCTTCGCGGGCGCCGGCGCGTCCTTCGCCGCAGCGTCCTTGTCCTCGCCGGCATCGTCCGGCCCGAGCGCGGCGCTCAGCTTGTCGTAGTTCTGCGTCACCAGGGCGATGTTGCCCTCCGGCGGCTTGCCGCCCGGCTCGCCCGCGGCGATGGCGCCCTTCAGCTCCTTGACCGCCGCCGCCTTGTCCTTGGCCGGCAGGGACTTGTCGGCCTCGACCGCCGCGAGCTGCTTTTTCAGCAGCGGCGTGATGCCGACATAGCTCTTGGTCTGCGGGTCGATCCCCTCCAGCACCGCGTCGATGCTCTCGCTGGTGTCCTGGAACTCGTCGAGGCTCGCGAACCCGTTGCGCTTCACGATGGCCTCGGCCTCTTCCTGCGCCTTGGCCTCTGCCTTCGGATCGGGCTTGTCGGGGGAGCCGGCGTCGATCTTGGCGAGTTCGGGCTGGGCCGCCAGCACGCCGTCGATCTTGGCCTGGGTCAACGCGACGGGCTTCGCGGCCTCCGCGGCCTTCTCCGCCGGGGCGGCCTTCTGGTTCGCGTCCGCCGTCTCGGCGAGCGCGGGGGCGGTCGCGAGGGGAGCGGCGAAGCCCGCTCCGATGAGCGAGGCGGCCAGCCAGATGCGCGCGGATGTCGTCATGTCGTCTGCCTTCAGCTGTGGGGGCTTTTCCGGGAACCGAGGGCCGCCTGCGGCGACCGCGGGCCGGTTGCGGCTCCGGGAAAGCCGTGGAATCATCTCGGTGGGTCGCGGCGAAACCGTGATCGCCGTTCCGTGGCGGCCCTCGCTGAGACCCCCGAAACGTCCGGAGCCCGGAACCGTTGCACGCCGGCCCCCTCCTCTCCGTTCTCGTTTTCGCGATCCTGCTGGCGCCTGCGCAGGCGGCCCCGGTCGATTACGCCAAGCGGGCGGCGGCGCTGATCGAGCCCTACCGCGAGTCCGGGCTGATGAGCGGCACGATCCTCGTGGCCAAGGACGGCAAGCCGGTGTTTCGCCAGGCCTATGGGCTGGCCAACCGCGAGTGGAACGCGAAGAACACCCTCGACACCCACTTCCGCATCGGCTCGCTGACGAAGCAGTTCACGGCGGCCGCGATCCTCCAACTCGTGGAGGCGGGCAAGCTGTCGCTCGACGATCCCGTCGGCCGCTTCTACCCGGAGGCGCCGAAAGCGTGGGAGGGCGTGCGGGTGCGCCATCTCCTCAACCACACCTCGGGCATCATCAACTACACGGCGCTCCCCGAGTACCTGCCGTCGATCTCGCGGATCGAGCGGCCGGCGCGGGCGCTGGTCGAGCTGGTGACCGCCGAGCCGCTGCTGTTCACCCCCGGCGAGCGGGTGGAATACAGCAATACCAACTACTTGCTGCTGGGGCTCGCCATCGAGTTCGCCTCCGGTGAGCCCTATGCGCGCTACCTCTCCGAGCACATCTTCGCGCCGCTGAACCTCAAGGACACCGGCTACGACGACGCCACCGCGATCCTGCCGCGCCGCGCCGCGGGCTATCGCTTCGGGCAAGGGCAGTGGCGCAACGCGGCGCCGATGGCCTCCTCGGTCGCCTACGCGGCGGGCGGGCTCTACTCCACCGTCGATGACCTGCTGGCCTGGGACGAGGCGCTGTTCTCCGGGAAGGTGATCTCCGAGGCGTCGCGCCAAAAAATGTTCGACGACGGCGGGCGGGGCTACGGCTTCGGCTGGTATGTCGGCACCGCGCATGGGCGGACGCTGTGGTCGCATGGCGGTGCGGTCTCGGGCTTTTTGGCCATGACCGACTACTACCCGGGCGAGCGGCTGGCCGTGATCGTGCTGGCCAACAACGAGAACGCCCCGGCGCAGAAGATGGCCCGCGAGTTGGCCGCGCTCTGGTTCGGGTTCATCGAGACGCCGGACCCGATCGTACTCGAAGACATGATCCTCGATCGCTACGCCGGCACCTACAGATTGGGCCCCGGCTTCTTCCTCGAAGTCCGCCGCGACGGCGGGCGGCTGATGGTCCAGGGCACCGGCCAGCCGGCCAACGCGTTCGTGCCGGAAAGCGACCGCACCTTCTTCTCCCGCGTGGTCGACGCCCGCATCACGATCGACACCGAGCCCGACGGGCGCCCGAACGGGCTGGTGCTGCACCAGAACGGCCGCGACCGGATCGCCCCGCGCATCGACCCGGCGGAGGCCGCCCGGATTCTCGCCGAGCCGCGCCGCCCTCCGGTGGAGGTCACGCTCGATCCGGCCCGCCTGAGCCCGCATGTCGGCCGCTACAGCC
Organism: Methylorubrum subtropicum; assembly: GCF_038442325.1. Taxonomy (NCBI): domain Bacteria; kingdom Pseudomonadati; phylum Pseudomonadota; class Alphaproteobacteria; order Hyphomicrobiales; family Methylobacteriaceae; genus Methylorubrum; species Methylorubrum subtropicum. The sequence continues at coordinate 55,573 of NZ_JBBXMW010000026.1, forward strand.
TCGCGCCGGGCCTCGTCCTGACGGTCGGGCTGGAGAACGGTCGGCTCTGGGCGCAAGCGACGGGCGAGCCGCGCCACGTCCTCTATCCGGAAGACGAGCGCGCGTTCTTCATGAAGGGGCAGGATGCGCAGATCACCTTCGAGAATGATGGCGCCGGCCGCACCACCGGCCTCGTCCTGCACCGGGGCGGGCTCGACACGCCCTGCCCCCGCATCCCCGAGAGCCGCCCACCCCCCGGCCGTGATGCCGTACGGGGCAAACCGGAGTCCGGCGGCGCCGCCCGGTCCTCCGGGGTCGTCAAGCGCGGTGATCGGGACTAAATGAAGGGCGAGCCGGCGCGCGGGCAAGTCTGGAACGGTTCCGCTTAGATCTGCGAAACCTCAAGTCCTGCCGTGTCTTGCCGCGCTGCAACAGCGGTTTGGCCTAAAGTCCACCTTGATCCGCCGGGCCGATCGGCCTTCTCTCCCGCGGAACGCCGAACACGGCCAACCAACAATGTGATGGAGGAATCGCGATGAGCAAGCCGGAGTTCCTAGCCGACGCCAAGACGAAGTCGCCCTTCTCGGCCCGCTACGACAACTTCATCGGCGGCCAGTGGGTGGCCCCGGCCAGCGGTCGCTACTTCGAGAACACCTCGCCGATCACCGGCAAGGTGATCTGCGAGGTCGCCCGCTCGGACGCGCAGGACATCGAGAAGGCGCTCGACGCCGCGCACGCCGCCAAGGACGCCTGGGGCCGCACCTCGCCCGCCGAGCGCGCCCGCATCCTCAACAAGATCGCCGACCGGATGGAGGACAACCTCGATCTGATCGCGCTGGCCGAGACCTGGGACAACGGCAAGCCGATCCGCGAGACGACGCACGCCGACATCCCGCTCGCCATCGACCACTGGCGCTACTTCGCCAGCTGCGTCCGGGCGCAGGAAGGCGCGATCTCCGAGATCGACCACGACACGGTCGCCTACCACTTCCACGAGCCGCTCGGCGTCGTCGGACAGATCATCCCGTGGAATTTTCCGATTTTGATGGCGGTGTGGAAGCTGGCGCCGGCGCTCGCCGCCGGCAACTGCGTCGTCCTGAAGCCCGCCGAGCAGACTCCGGCCTCGATCCTCGTGGTGCTGGAACTGATCGGCGACCTGCTGCCGCCGGGCGTCATCAACGTCGTCAACGGCTTCGGCCTGGAGGCCGGCAAGCCGCTGGCCTCGAACCCGCGCATCGCCAAGATCGCCTTCACCGGTGAGACGACCACGGGTCGCCTCATCATGCAGTACGCCTCGCAGAACCTGATCCCGGTCACGCTGGAGCTGGGCGGCAAGTCGCCGAACATCTTCTTCGGTGATGTCGCCAACGAGGACGACGACTTCTTCGACAAGGCCCTCGAAGGCTTCACGATGTTCGCCCTCAACCAGGGCGAGGTCTGCACCTGCCCGAGCCGCGCGCTCGTGCACGAGTCGATCTACGAGCGCTTCATCGAGCGCGCCATCAAGCGCGTCGAGGCGATCACGCAAGGGAGCCCCCTCGACCCGGCGACCATGATCGGCGCCCAGGCCTCCTCGGAGCAGCTGGAGAAGATCCTCAGCTACGTCGATATCGGCAAGCAGGAAGGCGCGGAGTGCCTCACCGGCGGCGCCCGCGGCAACCGCGACGGCGAGCTGTCTGAGGGCTTCTACATGCAGCCGACGGTGTTCAAGGGCCACAACAAGATGCGGATCTTCCAGGAGGAGATCTTCGGGCCCGTGCTGTCGGTGACCACCTTCAAGGACGACGAGGAGGCGCTCTCCATCGCCAACGACACGCTCTACGGCCTCGGTGCCGGCGTCTGGACCCGCGACGGCACCCGCGCCTACCGCTTCGGCCGCGCCATCCAGGCCGGCCGCGTCTGGACGAACTGCTACCACGCCTACCCGGCCCACGCGGCCTTCGGCGGCTACAAGCAGTCCGGCATCGGCCGCGAGACCCACAAGATGATGCTCGACCACTACCAGCAGACCAAGAACATGCTGGTCAGCTATTCGGCGAAGAAGCTCGGCTTCTTCTAAGAGCGTCCAACAGTCCCGAGACCCCCTCCAGCCCCGGCCGCAAGGCCGGGGTTTTTTGTTCTTTTGTTTGTTGCGAGCGGGTGCCGCCGGGAAAACCCTTTCCCCTCCGCGGATGCGGGGCGGGAGAGGGGACGGCGGTTCCGGAGATAGCTGGACGACCGCGGCCAAGCGGAAGCGTGGCTCCCCTCTCCCGACCCTCGCTTACGCGAGGCCCACCCTCCCCCGCAGAGCAGGGCTATCGCATTTGGGTGATGAGGTCGGCGAGGAAGTCGTCGTCCCATCCGGCCAGTTGCCGCTTGGTGTGCAAGGAGCCCTTAGCGGTGTCCTGGCGCAGGATGGCGAGGGCCAGGCGGCGC
>NZ_JBBXMW010000027.1:0-57111 GCF_038442325.1 Methylorubrum subtropicum
CGGCTTCTGCCGGCTTCCGTGCCGGCCCGGATGGCTGCTTCATCTTCGCTCCTGGGGGCTACGATGAACCAGCCATCCTCCGTTCGTGAAGGCCCTCAATCTGTCTCAAAAGTGCTGACGCCGGACAGTCATGGATCCACTCCATCGTACCGATCTGGTACCGAGCATTCCATTCCTTCGTTGCGATCTGGTTCATCGCGTGGGACAGACGAAGCCACCGTTCGCTCCTTTGTCCAGAAGGAACTACGGCTCAACGCGCGAAAAACGGCTTCTTCCTGCAAATTCCCGATTACGGGCATCATAATCCTTGTGTCGGGGGTTCAAATCCCTCCCTCGCTACCAAATTCTTTTCACCCGCCCGGTCGCCGACTTGGCGGGTTTTTCATGGCCTGAACGGTCGGTCGATTTTACGTATATATTCGTTTAAAAATAATCTCGAATATTTCGGCCTCACTCAATGAGACGAGGCTGCCCTATCCTGCCTGACGGCCGGTGTCTGCGTGATCCAATTCACGACCAGATCGATCTGCGGCTCATCCATCAAAGCCGGCGCATGCCCGCATCCGGCGATCTCGACGAACGCGGCACCGGGGCCGCGGCGGGTCATCTCTTCGGCGGTTTGCCGGGGCAGGAGATCCGACTCCTCGCCGCGCAGCAGCAGGACTTTGCAGCGGATCCTGTCCCAGTAGCGCCACAGGCCGACATTGTAGATCCGTCCCGGGCGGAAGTTGTGGCCGATCGCCGGATCGTAGTGGTGGGTCAGCGTTCCCGCAGAATCGCGCACGAAGCTGTAAGTCGCCATCTGCCGCCACTGCGCGTCCGTCAGCCGGCCGAACGGGGCGTGGATCGTGCGCAGATACGTCTCCGCCGCCTCGAGGTTCGGGAAGGTGCGCGGTGCGTTCCGCAAGCCGGTGCCGATCCGTTGCAGCGCGCTCCAGGGGAGGGAAGGGCCGATGTCGTTGATGACGAGGCGTCGGATCGGCGCGTCCTGCGCGGCGGCGATCATCATCCCGACCAGTCCGCCGAGCGAGGTGCCGATCCAGTCGATCTGCCGCACGCCCAGATGGGCGATGAGCGTCGCCATGTCGGCGACGTATTGCGGCAGAGCGTAGTCGTCCGGATTGGCCAGCCGGGCACTGCGGCCTCGTCCGACGAGGTCGGGGCAGACGACCCGGCAACCGCGTTGCGCCAGCACGGCGGCGAGCGCGTCGAAGTCGCGTCCCTGGCGGCTCAGGCCGTGGAGGCAGACGACGACGTGCGGGCTGCCCGGGTCGCCCCACTCGGTGTAGGCGATCCGGTGGAAGCGCTGCTCCGCATAGCCGAGGAAGTCTCCGTTTCGAAAATCGGCTTGGGCGGGTTGCATCGTCCGGCCTATCTCCCGAACCCCTGGCGGAACTCGTCCTGCAACGTCCGGACCTGGGAGCTGACGAGTGACTCGAGTTCCTCGAACTGTGCGGCCATCCGCTCCGACTGTTCCTGCAGGAACCGGCCCTGAAGGGCGGCGATCTCCGAGGCCGACCGGGCCTGCGCCTGCTGTTCGGCGAGATCGAAGAGCGCGCGAATGTTCACGTCCGCGTTCCGGCCGATGTGGGAGCCGATTTCCCGCAGGCCCAGCGCCCACTGCACCGTCAGGCCCTCCCAATGCAGCAGGACATCCTGGCAGAGGCTGAACGAACGCTCGTAGGCGGCGCGCATCTCCGCGACGCTGCGCCCGGCCGTGACGTGCGGCCGGCCGTCGTCCGGGCCGGCCTCGATCGGTTGAGCCATCTCGGATTGTCCTCGGGAACGAGCGGTCGACGGTGATCGCTCGCCTGTACGCGTTCGAAGCCGGTGAAGCCAGTCCACGCGCAACGGTGTCCCTTACAGACCGCCGAGCGAGATGTACTTGGTGTCGAGGTAATCCTCGATGCCCTGCCGGCCGCCCTCGCGGCCCACGCCCGATTCCTTGACGCCGCCGAACGGGGCCACCTCCGTCGTGATGATACCCTCGTTGACGCCGACCATGCCGTATTCGAGCCCCTGCGCCACCCGGAAGGCGCGGCCGAGGTCGCGGGTGTAGAAGTAGCAGGCGAGCCCGAACTCGGTGTCGTTGGCCATCCGCACCGCCTCGGCCTCGTCCTTGAAGCGGAAGAGCGCCGAGAGCGGGCCGAACGTCTCCTCGCGCGCGAGCTTCATCTCCGCCGTCGCGCCGGTCAGGACGGTCGGCTCGAAGAACGTGCCGCCCAGGGCATGGCGGCGTCCGCCCGCGACGATCCGGGCCCCCTTGTCCAGGGCGTCGCCGATGTGATCCTCGATCTTCGTGATGGCGGCCCTGTTGATGAGGGGCCCCTGCATCACGCCTTCCTCCAGGCCGTTGCCGACCTTCAGCTGCCGCGCCGCCTCGGCCAGCCGGGCCGCGAAGGCGTCGTGGATGCCGTCCTGGACGAGGAACCGGTTGGTGCAGACGCAGGTCTGGCCCGAATTGCGGTACTTGGCCAGCATCGCGCCCGCGACCGCGCGGTCGAGGTCGGCGTCGTCGAAGACGATGAAGGGCGCGTTGCCGCCCAGCTCCATCGAGGTCTTCTTGACCGTCCCTGCGGCCTGTCCGAGCAGCAGCTTGCCCACCGGCGTCGAGCCGGTGAACGTCACCTTCCGCACCCGCGGATCGCCCGTCATCGCGCCGCCGATGCCCTTGGCGTCGCCCGTCAGGATGTTGACCACGCCGTCCGGCACGCCGGCCTCTTCGCACAGGACGCCCCAGGCCAGGCCCGAGAGCGGCGTCAGCTCGGAGGGCTTGATCACGATGGTGCAGCCGGCCGCGAGCGCGGGCGCGAGTTTGCGCGCGATCATCGAGGAGGGGAAGTTCCAGGGCGTGATCGCCGCCACGACGCCGACCGGCTCCTTCGTGACGAGGATGCGTCGGTCCGGCCAGGGCGAGGGTACCGTCTCGCCGTAGACGCGGCGCGCTTCCTCGGCGAACCACAGGACGTAGGCCGCCGACATGCCGACCTCGGCGCGGGCCTCGGCGAGGGACTTGCCCTGCTCGCAGGTCAGGAGGCGGGCGAGATCCTCGAGGTTCTCGGTCACGAGCGCGCTCAGCCGGCGCAGGATCACGGCGCGCTCGGCGGCCGTCCTGTCCCGCCAGCCCGGGAACGCCGCGTGCGCTGCGCCGATCGCGGCCCGCGCCTCCGCCTCGCCCGCGTTCGGGACCCGGGCGAGGACCGCGCCGGTGGCGGGGTTGGTCACGTCGATGAGGCCGCTTCCCGATCGCGACCACGCGCCGCCGATGCGGCTCGCCTCCACCAGGAGCTTGGGATTGCGCAGCGAGAGGCCGGTTTCAGACATCCATCGACTCCTTGGGTGAGGGCGCGCCGCGGCGGGTCGTGGCCGTGCTGCGGGCCTGCGCCTCGGCGCGCGTCTCGAACACGTGGGGGGCGAGGTCGCGCATCCGTAAGGACGCGCCGAGCTTCAGCCGCAGGAAGGCGCTCGTGGTGTAGCGCGCGGCGGTCTCGTAGTAGCGGCTTTCGAGATAGGCAATGGTCGAGAAGTAGGCGTCGCTCACCGCCGCATCGACCTCGAAGCTGTCGTAGTTGACGATCAGGTGCACCTTGCGGCCGATCTCGCGGCAGGTGCGCTCGAACTCGCGGCGGACCAGTTCGACATCCTCGATGGTGCGCACCCGGAAGCCCTCGAAATTGGCGAACAGGGTGTTGCGTTCGGGATCGTAGGCGATCCGGTCGGCGAGGCTCAGGCCGAGGAGCAGCGGCTCCAGCCCCATCGCCACGTCGTGGAACAGCCAGGCGTCCATGGGCTTCGGGTCGTTGACGATGGGGGCGAACTCCATCTGGCCGAGGATGTCGCGGTCGATGTCGATGCCGGGCGCCACCTCGACGAGTTCCATGCCCGCGGCCGTGCGCCGGAGGACGCAGCGCTCCGTTACGTAGAGCACCGGCTGGCCGCGCTCGGCCGCGTAGGCACCCGAGAAGGTGATCTGCTCGACCGCCGGGACGAACTTCCGCGAGCGGCCCTCGCGCAGGATGCGCACCTCGCCGTTGCGGATCGCCACCTCCAGCCCGTCGGCGGTGAAGGTGCCGGCGAAGACGAGCGACTTGGCGTTCTGCGAGATGTTGATGAAGCCGCCCGCCCCGGCGAGCCGCTTGCCGAAGCGGCTGACGTTGACGTTGCCCTGCGCATCGACCTGGGCGAGCCCCAGGCAGGCGAGATCGAGGCCGCCGCCGTCGTAGAAGTCGAACTGCTGGTTCTGGTGCAGCACCGCGGCCGGGTTCAGCGCCGCGCCGAAATCGAGGCCGCCCTGCGGCAGGCCGCCGATCACCCCGGGCTCGGCGGTGAGGGTGAGGTACTTGAGCACCTGCTCCTCGGCCGCGACCGCCGCGACGCCCTCCGGCATGCCGATGCCGAGGTTGATCACGCCGCCGGGCGGCAGTTCGAAGGCGCAGCGGCGGGCGATGACCTTGCGGGCGTCGAGGGGTATCGGCGCGATCCGGTCGAGCGGCACGCGCTGGCGGCCGGTGAAGGCGTGGCTGTAGGCCGTGCCGTAGGTCTGCCGGTGGTTCTCGGGCTCGCTCAGGACGACGCAGTCGACGAGGACGCCGGGAATCTGGACCTCGCGCGGGTTGAGCGAGCCGGCCTCGGCGATGCGCTCGACCTGGGCGATGACGACGCCGCCGGAATTCCGCGCGGCCATGGCGGCGGCGAGGTTGTCCAGCGTCAGCGCCTCGCGCTCCATCGTGATGTTGCCGTGCGGGTCGGCGGTGGTCCCGCGTATCAGCGCGACGTTCACCGGAAAGGTCCGGTAGTGCAGCCACGGCTCGCCGGAGAGTTCGACGAGCGCGACGAGATCCTCCGTGGTCCGCGCGTTCAGCTTGCCCCCGCCGAGCCGCGGATCGACGAAGGTGTGCAGCCCGACCTTGGTGAGGTGGCCGGCAGTCTTGCCTGCGATCTCCCGGTAGAGATGCGAGACGACGCCGAGCGGCAGGTTGTAGGCCTCGATCTTCCCGTCCAGCGCCAGAGCGCCGAGCTTCGGCACGAGGGACCAGTGTCCGCCGACCACGCGGCGGACGAGGCCCGGCAGGGCGAGGCGGTTGAGGCCGCGCTCGCGCCCGTCGCCGGGGGCGGCGGCGAACATCAGGCCGAGATCCTTGGGCGCGCCGCTCTCCTCGTATCGGCAGGCGAGCGCCAGGATCAGCTCGTCGGGCGTGCCGATCCCGACGAAGCCGGAGACGGCGATCATGTCGCCGTCCTGGATGACCGCCACCGCCTCTTCGGCGCTGACGATCTTGTTCTTCAGGCTGACCATGGCGTGAACCTCCCCGTGATGGTCCGGATCATCCGCGGCGGCTCAGCCAGTCGGCGATGCCGGAGCCGAGCAGCTTCTGCGACTTGCCGCCGACGAAGACGCCGACATGGCCGCCGGGCAGGCCGAGTTCGGTGTAGTCGTCGGTGCCGATCCGGCCCGCGAGCGCCTTCGAGGTCTCGGGCGGGATGATGTGGTCGTCCTGCGCGAAGACGTTGAGGACCGGGCAGGTGATGTCGGACAGCTTCACGATGCGCCCGCTCAGCTCGAAGCGGTCGTTGACGAGCTTGTTCTCCTGATAGAGGTCCTTGAGCCATTGCTTGGCCGCCTCGCCCGGATGGTCGGGTCGGTCGGCGATCCACTTCTCCATCCGGAGGAAGTTCATGAACTTCTTCTTGTCGTCGAGGGCGTCGAGCAGATCGAGATTGTACTTGGTCAGGGTCCGCATCGGCGTCATCTGCGAGAAGATCGAGCCCATCAGGGCGCCGGGCAGCGCCCCTTGAGCCTCGATCAGCCGATCGACGTCCTCGGGCTCGAGCGCGCGGGTCCACACGTTGATGAAGCCGTGGTTCGGCCGGTCGGACAGCTTGTCGGCGTGGAAGTCGATCGGCGTGATGGTCAGCACCATCGCGCTCACCCGCTCGGGGTAGAGCGCCGCGTAGCAAGTGGTGAAGACGCCGCCCTCGCAGATGCCGAGCAGGCTCACCGTGTCGCGGCCCGACCGCTCGGTGATCACGTCGACGCAGGCATCGACGTAGCCGTCGACGTAGTCGTCCATCGTGACGTAGCGCTCGGCCCGGCCCGGATGGCCCCAATCGACGACGTAGAGGTCGAGCCCCAGGCTCAGCAGGTTGCGGACCAGGGAGCGGTCCTCCTGCAGGTCCGCCATCGTGTAGCGGCCGATCAGCCCGTAGACGATCAGGACCGGGGGCAGACCCTTCGAGGGGCTAAGCGGCCGGTAGCGGTAGAGCCGGACCTTGTCCTGGCTCCAGACCAGGTCCTTCGGCGTGGTGGCGATCTGCACCGCGTCGTCCATCACCTCGCCGAACAGCTTCGTGCCCTCGGCGATGCGCTTGCCGAGCACGGAGGCCTCGGCCATCGCGTCGAGGGGCGTGAGGGGGAGCGGCTTCGTCGGGCGGTCGGTCGCCTTGCTCATTCGGCTGCTCCTTGCATGGCGGTCTCGATGGGGGCCTCGGGCGTCTGCGTCACCTTGCTCCGGGCGGCGGTCCGGCGCGTGCGCTGCTCGCGCTTGAGCGCGCGCAGCTCGCGGCGCAGGTCGGTCAGGCTGCGGTGGACGTCGTCCATCTCGGAGCGGGAGGGGGCGCCGTACATCTCGGCGAAGATTTCGGCGACCGCCTGCTGCGCCAGCCGCAGATCGGTGGCGGCCTTGAGGCTCTCGCGCTGGCTCCGGAGGAAGGCTTCCGAGCGCTGCGTCTCCAGCAGCACGTCGTTGGCGGTCTCGATCCAGAGCGTCATGAGGGCGCGCGAGGATTCGAGGGGCTCACCGGCCTCGACCCGCGCGTTGACCGCCTTGGCGAAGGTGCCGGTCGCCCGCGTCCAGGCCTCCAGCATGATCGTGTTGTGCTCGAGGTTGCGCCGCCGCAGGGCCGCCCAGGCGGTGAACAAAGCCGCGAACTTGCGCTCGTTGGTCCAGAGGTCGGCGAGCTGAGGCCCCTGCGCCATCCGGTTCAGGGCCTGATCGACCTCGTTCGAGGCCGAGAGCCAGCCGCGCGGGTCGAACACCTTGGCCAGCACCTCGGCGGCGATCGGGTCCGTCCGCTCGCGGGCGGCCTGCCGGGCCGCGTCGAGCCCCGCCGTGACGTTGGTGGCGATGGCCTGCGCGCTCGCGCAGGCCTGCTCGAAGGCGGCCTGCGCCTTCTGCATCGCGACGGCGTCGGGCATCGCGAGGTTGCCCGGCATCGCCGTGTTCATCGCCCCGGCCATGTTGCGCTGGGCGTCCCAGAAGGACTGGGCGCTGCGTCCCCACAGGTCGCCCATCGCCTGCATCGTCTCGAAGGGGTCCATTCCCGTCACCTCCCGTTCCGTTCGTGAAAGGTCCGCACGGGCCCGGAGCGCAGTCCGCCGAAGCGGATTCCGGCTGCGCTCCGGAGCCGCTCAGGCGGCGCGGTTGCGCGTGCCGTCCAGGGCCTCGGCGTAGATCGCGAGGGCGTCGGCGTGGGTCACGTCGCGCGGGTTGTTCACGAGGAGCCGGGTCTGCTTCATCGCGTCGGTTGCGAGCCGTTCGAGATCGCCCTCGCTCACGCCGACCTCGGCCAGCGTCGGCGGCACCTTGCAGTCCCGGCACAGGGCTTCGAGGGCGCGCACGAAGGCGGCGGCGGCCTCCGGCACGGGGAGCCCGGCCGCCCCCGGATCGAGGATCGGCGCCAGCTCGGCGTACAGCTCCTCGGCGTGCGAGAGGTTGAAGCGCATCACGCCGGTCAGCACGAGCGCGTTCGAGAGTCCGTGCGGCACGTGGAAGATCGCCCCGATCGGGTAGGCCAGCGCGTGCACGGCCGCGACCGGCGCGTTGGCGAAGGCCATGCCGGCGAGCATCGAGCCGAGCAGCATGCCGGAGCGGGCCTGGAGGTTCGTGCCCTCGGCGCAGGCGGTGCGGATGTTGGCCGAGAGCAGCGCCAGAGCCTGCTTGGCGAGCTGGTCGGAGATCGGGTTCTTCCGGTGCCGGCTGGTGAAGGCCTCGATGGCGTGGACCATCGCGTCGATGCCGGTGGCGGCGGTGACGGGCGCGGGCAGGCCGAGGGTCAGCTCCGGGTCGAGCACCGCCCAGTCGGGCAGGAGCCGCGCCGAGACCACGCCCTTCTTCTCGGTGGTCGGCGTGGTGACGATGGAGATCGGCGTCACCTCCGAGCCGGTGCCCGCGGTGGTCGGCACCAGCACCAGGGGCAGGCGCGCGCCCTTGGCCAGCCCGACGCCGTAGAGGGTGTCGAGCGGCTCGTCGGAGCGGGCGAGGTAGGCGACGAGCTTCGCCGTATCCAGGGCCGAGCCGCCACCGATCGAGAGCACGAGGTCGGTGCCGGCCTCGCGCGCCTGCCGGGCGGCCTCCTCGATCACCGTCGAGGGCGGGTCGGCCACGACCGCGTCGTAGACGTCGACCGCGATGTCGGCGGCCGCCAGCGCCTCCTCGGCGGCCCGGGTGAGGCCCGCCGCGCGCACGCCCCGGTCGGTCACGAGCAGGACGCGGCGCGCGCCGAGTTCGGCCACGATCCCCGGAATCTTCTTCGACGCGCCGGGCTCGAACAGCACGTTCGGGGTGGTCTGGAAGGTGAACGGATTCAGCGAAGTCATGGTCGATCTCTCGGGGCGATTTCGTGAAAGGGGGCCTGAGCCCCCCGGGGCTCGCCTGGGGCGCTCGGCCGGCCGGGATGCGGCTACTCGGCCGCGTCGAGCACGAGGTCCTGGACCTTGGTGCGCAGCTCGTCGACGAGGACGCGGGTGTTCTCGGAGTAGTCGATCGGCACCGCCACGAGATGGACGCCGCCGGCCCGGAACGCCCGCTCTAGGGTCGGCACCAAGTCCTCGACCGCGCCGACCCGGTGGCCGGTGGCGCCGTAGGATTCGGCGTACTTCACGAAGTCCGGGTTCTTGAAGGTCATCCCGTAGTCTTGGAAGTTGTCCACCGCCTGCTTCCAGCGGATCATGCCGTAGGCCGAGTCGTCGAGGATCAGCACGACGAGGTTGAGCCCGAGGCGCACCGCGGTCTCCATCTCCTGGCTGTTCATCATGAAGCCGCCGTCGCCGCACACCGCCATGACGCGGCGCTCGGGGTACAGGAGCGCGGCCATCATCGCCGAGGGCAGGCCCGCGCCCATGGTGGCGAGCGCGTTGTCGAGGAGCAGCGTGTTGGCGACGTAGGTGCGGTAGTTGCGGGCGAACCAGATCTTGTACATCCCGTTGTCGAGGCAGACGATGCCGTCCTGCGGGATGACGCTACGCACGTCGCGGACCAGCCGTTGCGGCGTGACGGGGAAGCGGTCCTCGTCGTTGCGGTCGGCGATGCGCTTGAGGATGTGCTCGCGCAAGGGGAGCAGCGCGCCCGCGTTGGGCAGCTCCTCCTCCACGCGGTCGGCGATCAGCTTCAGGGTCGGCCCGAGATCGCCCACCACCTCGGCGTCGGGATAGTAGACCTCCTCGACGTTGGCCGGGGTGTAGCTGATGTGCAGCACCTTCTGGCCCTTCTGGCCCATGAAGAAGGGCGGCTTCTCGACGGTGTCGTGGCCGATGGCGATGATCAGGTCGGCGGCGTCGATCGCCTCGTGGACGTAGTCGCGCTCGGACAGGGCGGCGGTGCCCATGTAGAGGCGGGTGCCGTGGGCGACGGTGCCCTTGCCCATCTGCGTGGTGAAGAACGGGATGCCGGTGCGCTGGACGAAGCCGCCGAGGTCGCTGGTGGAGCGCGGGCGGCTCGCGGCGGCGCCGAGCATGATCAGCGGGCGCTCGGCGGCCATGATCATCCGGGCGGCGCGCTCGATCGAGGACGGATGGGCGACCGGGATGTCGATCGGGTGGCTCGGCACGGTGTGGGCCTCGCCCTCCTCGGCGGCGATGTCCTCGGGCAGCTCCAGCAGGACCGGGCCGGGACGCTCCTCGCAGGCGACGCGGAAGGCGTCGCGCACGATGGTCGGGATCGAGGAGGCGGAGACGATCTGGCGGGCCATCTTGGTGATCGGCTTCATCGAGGCGATCACGTCGACGATCTGGAAGCGGGCCTGACGGGACTTCAGGATGCCCTTCTGGCCGGTGATGATGATCATCGGCATGGCGCCGAGATGCGCGTAGGCCGCGCCCGTCGAGAAGTTGAGCGCGCCCGGGCCGAGCGTGGCGAGGCAGACGCCGGGCTTGCCGGTGAGCCGGCCGTAGGTGGCGGCCATGAACGCCGCGGCCTGCTCGTGGCGGGTCAGCACCAGCTCGATCTTCGAGGTGCGCAGGCTCTCGACGATGTCGAGGTTCTCCTCGCCGGGGATGCCGAAGATGCGCTCGACGCCTTCGTTCTCCAGGGCCTGGACCAGGAGGTCGGATCCTTTGGGCATAGTCTATCCTATCGGTGATCTGTCGTCGGCTTCATCGGGCGGACCGTTCGGCCCGCGCCGGACACGGCCGATCGGGGATTGGAGAATCCCGGCCAGCAGCCGGGATCGTGCGTGTCGGAAGGGATTCGGGAAAGGCCTGCGGCGCCCTCCGAGGCACCGCGGGGGATAGGCTTGCCTCAGCCTGTCATGCGGCCGTTGCCGTCGAGGTAGCCGTACTTGCGGGTGTCGGGCATCCACAGCGAGGCCGCGAAGGCGATCGCGGCCATGGCGGCGACGTAGTAGAAGAACAGGCTCTCGTTGCCGTAATTCTTGAACGAGAGCGCCACGTACTCCGCCGTGCCGCCAAACATCGCGTTGGCGATGGCGTAGGGCAGGCCGACGCCGAGCGCGCGCACCTCGGCCGGGAACAGCTCGGCTTTCACCACGCCGCTGATCGAGGTGTAGAAGGTCGCGATGACGAGGCCGATCATGATCAGGCCGAAGGCGGCGACGGGGCTGGTGACGCCCGACAGGACCGAGAGCAGCGGCACGGAGCCGACCATCGCGAGCCCGCTGAACAGGATCATGTTGTTGCGCCGTCCGATCCGGTCGGAGAGCAGGCCGAACAGCGGCTGGAGCACCATGAACGCGATCAGCGCCAGGGTCATCACGGTCGAGACCGACTTGAGGTCGAGTTTGACGGTGTTGACCAGGAACTTCTGCATGTAGGTGGTCATAGTGTAGAAGTAGAGCGAGCCGCCCATGGTGAAGGCGAGCGTGATCAGCAGCGCGCGCTTGTGCTGCATGAGCGCCCGCAGCGAGCCGGCCTCCTTGCTCTGCATCGTCTCGTGGGACACCGACTCCTTGAGCGAGCCGCGCAGCAGCATCGCGACGACGGCCGCGGCGGCGCCGATCAGGAACGGGATGCGCCAGCCCCAGGCCCGCATCTCCTCACCCGTGAGGATGTGCTGGAGCGCGAACACGATGAGCACGGCGAGCAGCTGACCGCCGATCAGGGTGACGTACTGGAACGAGGACAGGAAGCCGCGCCGGCCCTTGCCCGCGATCTCGCTCATGTAGGTCGCCGCGGTGCCGTACTCGCCGCCGACCGAGAGGCCCTGCGCGAGACGCGCCACGAGGAGCAGGATGGGGGCGAGCACGCCGATCGACTCGTAGGTCGGCAGCAGGCCGATCATCAGCGAGCCGGCGCACATCAGGAGCACGGAGAACATCATCGAGGACTTGCGGCCGCGCCGATCCGCGATCCGGCCGAAGATCCAGCCGCCGAGCGGGCGCATGAAGAAGCCGACGGCGAAGATGCCCGCGGTGGCCAGAAGCTGGCCCGTGGGGCTGCTCGACGGGAAGAAGGCCGAGGCGAAGTAGATCGAGGTGAAGGCGTAGGCGTAGAAATCGTACCACTCGACCAAATTGCCGGACGAGGCGGCGACGATGGCCTTGATCTTCTGGCGGTCGGAGGGTTCGGCACGCGCCGGAATGTCCCCGAGCGCGGCGGTCACAGCCGTATTCATGAACGTTCTCCCAATGCTCGTTGCGTCCTCCCGGCGATTGTCGCCGGGAGCGCCCGCTCCGCCGTTCCTCGGGCTCTGGCCTTTCGGACGGGACGTGCGGGATACGCTGGGAGAGCATTGGCAACGCGGATGCCAACCCGTTAAAAAATCAATAATCGTTTCGTATCAGTATTTTGCTCTATTGCGCCGAGGACCCGATCGGCGGATTTCCGCCGATCCCCCGCAACCCCTCGGCCGAATTCCGCCGACGGTTCAAGTGCATCGTCGTGGATATTGTATCCAAGGCGATGCGATAGAGCCTTGTACCGCATCGACTTTTTCCGAAAGCCGGTTCCCACCGTTCGGGCCGATGCTCTTGAGCGGGCCCGCCCGCCATCGTCGGAACGACGGTTTCGCTACGAAGCGAAGTCGCTCCGGTTGAGGCCGTAGCGCTGCATCTTCTCGTTCAAGGTGCGCCGGGGCAGGTCGAGCAGGCGCATCGCCTCGGCGACGCTGCCCTGGGCCTGCTGCAGGGCTTGGCGGATCAGGTCGCGCTCGAACGCCTCGATCCGCGCCGCGAGCGGCTGCGCCTCGTCGATCACGGGCTCGGGCGCGGTGACGAGGCGGTCAAGGCCGAAGGCGTGGCGCTCGGCGGCGTTGCGCAACTCGCGCACGTTGCCCGGCCAGGAATGGTCGAGGAGATCCTGCACGAGGCGGTCGCTCAAGGGGCGCATCGCCCGCCCGTGCGCCTCGGCGGCGCGGCTGGCGAAATGCTCGAACAGCAGCGGGATGTCCTCGCGCCGCTCGCGCAGCGGCGGGATGCGCAGTTCGGCGACGCCGAGGCGGTAATAGAGGTCGGCCCGGAACCGCCCGGCCCCCGCCTCGGCGCGCAGATCGACCTTGCTGGCGCAGACCGTGCGCAGGTCGGCGGGCACCGCCGCATTCGAGCCGAGGCGCTCCAGGCTGCGCTCCTGCAGCACGCGCAGGATCTTCACCTGGCCCGAGAGCGGCATCGCCTCGATCTCGTCGAGGAACAGCGTGCCGCGATGGGCGTATTCGAGCTTGCCGACCCGGCGCTTGACCGCCCCGGTGAAGGCGCCGGCCTCGTAGCCGAACAGCTCGCTCTCAACCATCGTGTCGGGGATGGCGCCGCAATTGACCGCGACGAAGCGGGCGTCGCGCCGCCCGGAGAAGGCGTGCAGGCATTGCGCCACCAGCTCCTTGCCCGAGCCCGTCTCGCCGTTGACGACGACGTTGATCGGGGTGGCGGCGAGATCGAGCACCTCGCGCCGCAGGGTCTGCATCGCCCGCGACGTGCCGACCAAGCGGCTCTCGATGCCGGGGGCGTCGGCGACCGCGTGCAGGCGGCGCAGGCGCAAGGTGAGATGGCGCTTCTCGCAGGCCCGAGCGATGGCGCCGACGAGGCGCTCGGGCTCGAACGGCTTCTCGATGAAGTCGTAGGCGCCGTGCCGCATCGCCTCGACCGCCATCGCCACGTCGCCGTGCCCGGTGACGAGGAGGACGGGAAGGTCGGGGTCGCGTCGCAGGGCCTGTCCGAGCACGTCGAAGCCGCTCATGCGCGGCATGCGCATGTCGGTGACGAGGATGCCAAGGAAGCGCTCGTCGATTTCGGCGAACGCCCCCTCCGGGTCCTCGAAGGTCGTGACGTCGTAGTCGGCGAGCGTCAGCCACTGGTGCAGCGCCTCCCGCACGGTCTCCTCGTCGTCGATGAAGATGACTCGGTTCGGGAGCTTCGCCATCGCGCTTCTCAAGTCTCCGCTGCCGGCAGGACGAGGGTGAACACCGCACCCTCGGTATCCGCATCACCGTTCGCCGCGGCGAGGCTGCCGCCGAAATCGCGCACGATCAGCGACGACAGGGACAGGCCGAGCCCGAGGCCCTCGCCGGCCGCCTTCGTGGTGAAGAACGGATCGAACAGGTGGGCCAAGTGCTCCTCGGGGATGCCGCTGCCGCTGTCGGCGACCCGAAGACGCCACGAGGATGTCTCGTCGCGCGTGGCGGTCAGGTCGAGCCGGCGCTCGGGGGCGTCGCGCATGGCGTCGAGAGCGTTGACCATCAGGTTCAGGATCACCTGCTCCAGCCGGATCGGCTCGGCCTTCACCGCGGCCTCGGGCGGGATCGTGCAGGTGACCTGAACCGCCTCGGCCCGGATGCGGGCGGCGAGCAGGTCGAGGGCCGCGGCCGCGGCGGTGGCGAGGCGCACCGGCTCCCAATGCTCCGGCCCGGTCTTGCGGGCAAAGACCTTGAGATGGCGGATGATCTCGGCGATGCGCTGCGTCACCTCGGTCATGCGCTTGAGGTTCCGCCCGACAGTCGCGGTGTCGCCGCGCTCGAGAAAGACGGAGGAACTGGACAGGAAGGTGCGCAGGGCAGCCAGCGGCTGGTTGATCTCGTGGTTGATCGCCATGGAGATCTGGCCCAGCGCCGCGAGCCGGCCGGCATGGATCAGCTCGTCCTGCGTCGCCCGCAGGGCGACGGTGGCCCGCTCCCGCTCGGCGATCTCCTCGTGCAGGCGGGCGTTGGCGGTGCTGAGATCGCTGGTCCGCTCCGCCACGCGGCGTTCCAGGGTGAGGCGCATGGCCTGCTCGCCGCGCAGGCGCTGCCGTCTCTCCCTCGCCGCCGCGAGGGCGAGCGCGACCGCGAGGCAGGAGATGCCGGCGGCGAGCGCCGCGAGCACCGCCTGCCGCAGGGTGGCCTCGGTCTCGGTGATGGACCAGAGCGTCCAGCCGAGATCGGGCATGACGACCCGTTCGACGACGCCGGACAGGGTACCCTTGTCGCGGGCGAGTTCGATCGTGCCGCCCTGGTCCTGCTCCGGAAGCAGGGGCCGCAGGGCGCTGTCGCCGTACTGGCGGGCAGCGTGGATGCGGGCGGTGTCGGCCTCGGCAAGGGGACGGAACGGGCGGTATTTCCAGGCGGGGTCGCTCGCCAGGAAGACCACGCCGGCGGCGTCCGACACGAGGACGTTCTCGCCGGCCTGGCGCCAGTCCCGCTGCAGGTTCTCGAGATCGATCTTGACGACGACGACCCCGGCGACGCCCCCTTCGCGGGCCGGAACCGCCTTGCCGATGAACAGGCCCGGCCGGCTCGTGGTGGTGCCGACGCCGAAATAGCGCGAGGCTCCGGTCTCGAGGGCTTGCGTGAAGTACGGCCGATAGGCGTAGGACCGCCCGACATAGGTGAGCGTCTGGTTCCAGTTGCCCGCACTGCGGGCCAGCCCGGACCGGTCGAGCAGGTAGATGGCGGCGACGCCCGATGCCGTCTCGATGGCCTCGAACTTCGCGTTGACGGTCGCGACATGGGCCGCCGCGTCCGGATCGTCGAGAAGGCCGCGCACCTCGGTGTCGAGGGCGAGGACGCCGGGAAGATACTGGTAGCGCTCCACCGCGGCGCGCAGGATCGCCTCGTCGATGACGAGCCGCTGGCGCGCGGCGCGCCGCACCTGCTCGTGGCCGGCGTCGAGCGTGACGCCGAAGGCCGCGAGGGTGACCACGAGGGTGAAGGCGGCCAGACCCCATCCCAGGGTCACGAGGACGGCGCCGTGCCGGGTGATCCGATGCACGGTCCCTTCTACGATCGACGACGCTCTCACGGCATTCCCTGGGGAGGCGACCTTTTTCGAATCGCAGCCTGGAACCGGCCTTGCGGCGGCTCGTCGGCCATCATCCCAGCCGGGCGGGCGCTTGTCATCCGCCGCGTCCCCGCGGAAGGCCGATGCTGGCCGGCTCGATCAACTGTTCGAGGAAAGGGCTTCGTGCCGCCTATGGAATCTTCCGGCTCGGCGACCCCTCTTCGGCGCGGCCGACGATCGGGTCCGGCCGGCACTTGACAGAATTCTTTGTAGGCCGGATCACCTGCAGGCCTCCGCGCTCCTGTCGCGCAGGCTGCGCAGGCCGGCGAGGCTGACCTCTTCCGTGATGGCTTCGTGCCAGCGGTCGAGCAGGCGGATGCTGAAGCGGCGGCCGTTCAGGATGCTCTCGAAGGCGGCGCCCTCCAGCGTGACTGCCCCGGCCTGCTGCATCGACGCCGTAGGAAACCCAATGCTCGACACTGGCCCGTCGTCGATCCGGTACTGGTAGTTGAAGATCGAGTTCTTCGGCAGGCCCGTCACCTCAAGCCGGTCGCCGACGATCTGGATGCGCGAGCGGCTCTTCGGCGCCAGGATGCAGGCCGCCCCCGGGCCGGAGGAATTTTCGGATTTTTTGAGAACCCAGTCGCCTTCTTCGGCGATGGTCGGTGCAGCCTCCTGAGCGTGCGCGACGGTGGCGGAAAAGCCGATTGCCACGGCGCAGATCGTCTCCCTGATGAACGGCATTCGCTTCTCCCGGTGCGGCTGAGAGGCGAAACATCGTCCTCACGCCGCCGCCGTCGATCTGAGACACATCCGCCCATCCGGCCGGATCGCGGACGGGGGCTCGACGCGCGGCGTCAGTCGCGCAGTGCTCCACGGTCGGTGATGAGGGCGTCTCGGCTCGGGAGAACGAGGATCTGTCCGGGGTAGATCAGGTCGGGATCGCGGACCACGTCCCGGTTGGCCGCGTGGATCGCCGTGTAGCGGCGCCCGCCGCCATAGGTGCGCCGGCTGATCGCCCACAGGGTGTCGCCCAGCGCGATGAGCACCGTCCCGATGTCGGGGACGTGGACATGCGACGATGCCGGGCCGGACCCGGTCGGGACGTTCCGGGCGAGGCTTCCGGTGCTGAAGGGCTGCGATGCGGCGTCCTGCTCCACCCCGCGCTCATGTGGCGTGTCCGGCCCCGCCGCCGACCGCTCGACCCCGTCGCGGCCCGGAGGCGAGTGAGCGGACGGAGCCTCGGCGGTCTCGCGGGCCTCGCCCGCGGCGGGATCGGCGGCTTGCGACGGGATTTCGGGGACGTCCGGGCCACTGCCTCGGCGCGCGGCGAACGTCACGGTCCCATCGGGCTCGACGGTGGCGGGGGCGACGAGCGGATCGTTCAGGACCATGCGCGGGCCGGCGCTCGCGCCGTGCCCGGCCCCGTCAGGTCGGGTCGCGTCCCTCGATTCGGATTTCGCCGTGCTTTCGTTCGACGAGCCGGTGTCCACTGCGCCGGGAAGCGCTCCCGCGCTGTCCGTGGTTGACCGCGGAGTGGGATCGACGGTCTCGGTGTCGGCGCGCTTCGAGGCGGCGTTCGGATATGCCCCGGCGACGGGCACGTCCGACGAAGGGCGGCGATCCTGCGCGGGCGGCGGCGCATCGGGCACGGGCCCGCCGGGCGACCGGCTCGGCACTGCGTCGTCCGCACCGATCTCGGCGCGTTGCCCCGGCTGCGGCGGGACCGCTTGGAGCATCTCCGGTCCCCGCGCCGGGGCGTCGCCTTGGCCGGCATCCGGCGGCGACAGGGCCGCGAGCGGGGTCCGCTCACCGTCCGTCGCGTGCGGACCGGGCCCGAATGCCCCATCGCGGTTCGCGAACAGGGCACCGGCGATCCCGGCCAGGAGCAGCAGGCCCGCGAGCCCGGCGACGAGCGCGCCCCGCCTCCGGCCTTGCGTGCGCGGCGCGGGCGAGGGGCCGGCGACGGGGGCCGGTAGCGCGACCGGCACCGCCCCGCGCTGGCGCGGTCGGCGTCCGAGCAGGGTCACGAGCAACCCGAGCGCGACGAGCAGCACCGTAAGGATGATGCGGCGCGGGCCGGTCGTCATATCGGATCGGGCTCCTCGGGGCGGTGCGGGCCGCCGCCCGTGGGCGACGGCGCTCGTTTCTCGTCCGTCCTCGCGCGGTCAGGCGAAGCGGCGGCCGTCGATCGCGTAACGGTCGATGGCCGAGGGCAGCTCGCGCGACAGGCGGGAGACGATGTCCGAGCGGCTGAGGCCGGTCTGCTGCGCGAGGTGGTCGAGGGTCGCCGGGCCGATGGCGCGCTCCAGCTCCGCCTCGGCGATGGCGCGGTTGGTGCCCTCGTCGACCCAGGACTTCGCCGTCTCGCCGTGGCCGCCCTTCGTGAAGTGCTCGACGAGTTCGGTGAGCCCGGTGGCGAGCAGGCCGCCGACGCCGGCGGTGCCGACGCCGCCGAGCACGCGCTCCAGGCCGGACGGCATCGTCGAGCCCGTCACCGGGGCGCTCGGGGTCACCGGAGGCACGACGCCGCCGCGGGCGTCCCGGTGGGAGGAGCCGAGCCACTCGGCGATCTTGTCCCGGTTCTGGTAGCCCGCCATCGCGAGCAGGCCCAGCAGGGCCGTCATCGAGGGATATCCCTTGCTCATGTCTCGTCCTTGTCCGTGTGGATCAGCGTCAGGCCGCCGTCATGCGAGGTTCGAGGGGGCGAAGCTCAGTAGCCCCGGCGCGGCGGCGTCGCGGCCCGGCCGGTGAGGCGGCGGGTGACGAGGGCGATCACCCGCGGCAGCACGAAGACGGTGAGAAGCTTACGGATCATGCGGTTCTCCTGAGGTTCGGGTGTGCTCGGCGAGAGGAACGAGACGGTTCGGAACTGGCCGGACCGGTCCTCGCGGGCTCCGCCGAGGTCGAATTCTGTGTTCGGTCCGCGGCTCCATCGAGTTCGACAGAGCTTCGGTTCACCCGTGAGATGAGGGGTCGGCACCGGACTTCAATGATACAATCATACTGGTATTCTGATCGGATCGATCCAAGTCCAGGCCATCGTTCGCGAGGCACAAACGGGTTGCGCGCAAACCGGTTCCGGCAAAGGCCGGGATGCCGGGATCACGTTTCTGATGGATCGGGACCGGGTGCGTCGTCCCGATCCCGGTCGGGCGCGGCGGCCAAGGCATCGTTAACGCTTTGCGAATAGGCCTGAGGGTCAGGTTCCCGCGGCGGGGCGGCCCGCCGCGCCGACATCCTGCAAGGCCCGTCCATGCTCGCGATCAGAATCGGTGCCGCCGCGCTCGGGCTCGCGCTCTCCGGCGCCGTCGCGACCGAGGCGCCCCCCGTCCCGACCCGGCTCGCGCCCGCGAACACGGGCCTTCTGGCCGGATATTTCCGCCTGACCGCCTCCAACGGCACGACGATCGATTCGGACGAACTGGTCGGCCGGCCCTACGGCCTGTTCTTCGGGTTCACCCACTGCCCCGACATCTGCCCGACCACGCTGGCGGCGTTGTCGGCCGCCCTGGCGCGGCTGCCCGGCCGCGCGCCGCCCCTCTACTTCGTCACGGTCGATCCCGAGCGCGACACGACCGAGGTGCTGGCCCGATACATGACGCATTTCGATCCGCGCATCGTCGCCCTGACGGGGACGCGCGGCGCGGTCGAGGAGGCGCTGGCGAGCTTCGGCGCGGTCGCGCGGCGCACCGATCTACCCGGCGGCGGCCATGTCTACGGCCATACCGCCGCGATCCTCCTGATCGACGGCGACGGGCTGATCGTGGATCGCCTCTCGGCCGAGGACGCGCCGGACCGGCTGGCGGCGCGGCTCGCCGCGCTGGCAGGGGGCGAGCGGTCGGGGGCGGAGGCGCCCGCGCGATGAGCGCCCGCCGCGACAGGCGGAATGCCGGCTTCTCGCTGGTCGAGATGCTGGTCGTGCTGGCGATCCTCGGGCTCGCCGTCGGGATCGGCGCGCCGTCGATCGGCGGCCTCTTCCCCTCGCACCGGCTCAACGCCGCCGCCGAGGCCGTCGTCGGCGAGGTCGCCCTGCTGCGGATCGAGGCCCAACGCACCGGCCGCCCGATGAGCCTCGCCTACGACGAGGAGACGCGCCGCTTCGTCAGCACCCGCCCCGGCGCACCCGCCCTGGCGATGCCGGAGTGGCGGGTGAGCGTCGAGGGCGGCACGCCCGGCCGGGTCGAGCCGGGGGAAATCCGCTTCCTGCCGGACGGCGGCAGCACGGGCGCACGCATCACTCTGTCGGGCTCGGGAGGCACCCGCATCCTCGTCGTCAGCCGGGCGACGGGCGCGGTCCGGCGGGCCGAGATCGCGCCGTGAGACTGCCCCCGCACGATCCGGCGGAGGCGGAGGCCGGCTTCACCCTGGTCGAGGTGCTCGTCGCCTTCGCCATCGTGGCGCTCGCCACCATGTTCGTGCTGCGCATCCACGGCGACATCCTCGCCCGCGGCCAGCGGGTCGAGGCGATCGACATCGTCATCGACGAGGCCGAGAGCATCGTGCAGCTGCGCGCCGCCGCGGGGGCGCTGCGGCCCGGCATCGAGCAGGGCCGGTTCTCCAACGGGCGGCTGTGGTCGCTCGAAGTCGCCGATATCGGGCCAATGCTGGGCTGGCGGAACCTGCCGCCGCTCTGGCGCGTGCGCCTGCGCGAGGGCGCCGCGGACGGCCGCGTGATCTACACCACCCTCGTGGCGGAGGGGCTCGGTGGCTGAGACCGACGAATCCGGCTTCACCCTGATCGAGATGATCGTCTCGCTCGCGCTGATGTCGCTGATCGCGATGCTGCTGATCCAGTCGCTCCAGGCGACGGGGCTCGTCACCCGCAGCGCGCAGCGGCTGGGCGCGCAGGAGGAGGTGCAGCTCGTGCGCGGCCATCTGCGCCGCACGCTGGCCAACGTCGTCCGCCGCCGCCGCGACGGCAAGCGCGTCGCCTTCCTCGGGCAGAGCGGGGCGCTCACGGCGACGATCGGGGCGAATGCCGAGGCCGAGCGCATCTCGCAGATCGCGTTCGGGCTGACCACGGCGGCGGCCCCCGACGGGAGCGTCGCGCTGGTCGAGGACACCCGCGTCACCTCCGAGACCGCGACCGGGCCGCAGCGCGAGGTGCTGCTCGACGGCATCCTGGGCCTGAGGCTGCGCTATTTCGGCACCTTGGGACAGGGCGGCGCGTCGGATTGGCAGCCGCGCTGGGTCACGACCTGGCCGCGCAACGACCGGCTGCCGACGTTGGTCGAGGTCAGCGTCGATTTCCCCGCCGCCGACGCCCGGCGCTGGCCCGCCCTGGTGCTTCCGCTCGGAGCCGGCCCATGAGCCGCGACCGATCCGGCGAGGCGGGCTTCGTGCTGCCCTCGGTCGTCGCGATCCTGATGATCGTCGCCGCCGCCGCGGCACTTGCGACGCAGCAGATGCAGACCCACACCCGCACGACCACGGCCCGCTTCGACGGGCTGCGGCTGCAGGGCCTCGTGGACGGATTCACCCGCTTCGTCGCGGTCTCGCTCATCAACGAGCGGGTGCGGCGCCTCCCTGGCCTCGGCCTCCCCGAGAACGGCGGCACGCTCAGTTGTCCGCTGCCCGGCGGCGGCCTGATCCGGGTCACCGTGCAGGATCAGGGCGGATTGATCGACCTCAACGCCTCGCCGCGCCCGCTGCTTGAGGAGGCGTTCCGGGCGCTGGGCGTGCCCGACCGCGACGCCGCGACCCTCGCCGCCGAGATCGTCGATGATCGCGACGCCGACGACGTGCCCGAACCGATGGGCGGCGCGGAAGGCCCGCAATACAAGGCCCGCGGCCTCGCCTACGGCCCGCGCAACGCCCCTTACGATTCCATCGACGAACTCGACCGGCTCCCCTCCATGACACGGGCGATCGCCGCGCTCCTGCGGCCCGCCGTGACCGTGTGGAACACCGGCGGCGGGATCGATCCGAGCCTCAACCCGGTCCTGGCGGCGCGCGGCGGCGCCCGCTCCGAAGGCCTGCGCCAGCACGTGAAGGCGTCGCTGCGCCAGTTCTACGAGATCCGCGTGGTGGCCGAGACGCCGACCGGCGCGCACTCGGGGCGGGCGGCGGCCCTGTCGGTCGATGGGCGCAGCACCGGCCTCGGCCTCCTCACGTGGCGCAGCTCGACCCTCGTGACCGCGCCGGGCACGCCGCATCCGGCCTGCGAGCAACTGATGCTGCTGGCGCGGGGCTGACACCCGGCACGAGCCCTCAAGCCCTTCCCGTCGCGTTCCGTGTCAGACGATGCGGCGGTCGAGGCGGATGATGCGGCAGGGATCGCCCGCCTTGGCCGCCGGCGCGTGCGGCGCGCGGACGAGAAGCGCCTCGCTCGATCCCAGCACCGAGAGCATGGAGGAATCCTGCCGGCTCTCCGGGTGCGCGACCGGCAGGCGGTCCGGCGCCGTGTCGAGGCGGGCGCGCAGGTAATCCTGGCGCCCATCGTTCTCCGGCATGTCGCGGCCGAGCCGGGCCGGCTCGCTGCGATCCGCCCCGGCGCGCGGGTCGCCGAGCAGCGCCCGGATCGCCGGCACCACAAAGAGAAGGCCGCAGACGATCGAGGAGACCGGATTGCCCGGCAGCCCGATCACCGTCATGGCCCCGAGCCGTCCGAACATCAGCGGCTTGCCCGGGCGGAGCGCCACGCGCCAGAAGCCGAGTTCGAGCCCTTCCTCGTGGAGCGCCGCCTGGACGAGATCGTGATCGCCGACCGAGGCGCCGCCGAGCGTCACGACGAGGTCGGCCTCAGCCGTGCGGGCGCGGGTGATCGCGTCGCGCAAAGCGCCGAGATCGTCGGCGACGATGCCGAGATCGATCGCCTCGGCCCCGGATTCGGTCGCGAGCGCGGCGAGCGCCAGCCCGTTCGAGGCGACGATCTGGTCCCAGGCCGGGGTCTCGCCCACCCGCACCAGCTCGTCGCCGGTGGCGATGACGGCGACCCGCGGGCGCCGCCGCAGGGGCAGCACCGCATGGCCCGCGGCCGCCGCGAGCGCGAGGCGGCGGGCATCGAGGGTCTCGCCCGCCCGCAGCAGCGTCGCGCCTCGGGAAAAATCGAGCCCGGCCCGGCGCAGGAACCGGCCCGCGGCGACGGACTCGCGGGCGGTGACGGTATCGCCGTCCGTGTCGGCGTTCTCCTGAATCAGGATGGCGTCGGCGCCCTCCGGCACCGGAGCCCCGGTGAAGATGCGCACCGCTTCGCCCGGCCCGATTCTTTTGGAATGGCCGTGCCCGGCGGCGCTGGTGCCGACCAAGCGCAGGGTGGCCGGGATCTGCGCGACGTCTTCGGCCCGTACCGCGTAGCCGTCCATGGCGGAGGCGGGGAAGGGGGGCTGGGTGCGCAGGGCCGCGATGTCGGCCGCCAGGGTGCGGCCAGCGGCTTGGGCGACGGGGACGGATTCGGACTCGACCGGGCCGGGGATCGCGGCGAGGATTTTTGCGAGCGCTTCGGCGACGGGGAGGAGGCTCATGCGCGAACTCCTCGGGCGCGCCCGCCAAAAACCCTCCCCCCTCTGCGGGGGAGGGTGCCCGCGGAACGGGCGGGAGAGGGGAGAGGGCTGCGCTGCCGCACGGTCACGCCCCGTCCTCCGCCCGCCACTCGCCCGATTTCCCACCCTCCTTCGACAGCAGCCGGATCCCCTCGATCCGCATGCCGCGGTCGGCGGCCTTCACCATGTCGTAGACCGTGAGGCAGGCGACCGACACGGCGGTCAGCGCCTCCATCTCGACGCCGGTCTGACCCTGCACCCGCACCTCGGCGGTGAGGCGCAGGCCCGGCAGCGCGTCGTCGGGCTCGCAGGCGATCCTGACCTTCGTCAGCAGCAGCGGGTGGCAGAGCGGGATCAGCTCGTGGGTGCGCTTGGCCGCCATGATGCCGGCGAGCCGCGCCGTGCCGATCACGTCGCCCTTCTTGGCGTCGCCTTCGCGGATCAGCGCGAGCGTCTCGGGGAGCATGACGACGACGCCCTCGGCGACCGCCGTGCGGGAGGTCGCGGCCTTGTCCGAGACATCGACCATGTTGGCCGCGCCGGACGCGTCGATATGGGTGAGGCGGCCCTCGCTCAAGCCTCGTCTCCGAACAGCAGGGCGCGGGTCGCGGCGGTGACGTCGGCCTGGCGCATCAGGCTCTCGCCGACGAGGATGGTGTCGAGGCCGTGCTGGCGCAGCCGCCGCACGTCGGCGTGGCTGCCGATGCCGCTCTCGGCCACCGCGATCCGGTCCGCCGGGATGCCGGGCTTGAGGTCGATCGCGGTCTCGAACGAGACCTCGAAGGTCTTGAGGTTGCGGTTGTTGACGCCGACCAGCCGCGTGCCGAGGGGGATCGCGCGTGCCAGCTCGTCCGCGTCGTGGACCTCGACCAGCACGTCCATGCCGAGATCGTGGGCGGTCTCGGTCAGCGCCTTCGCCTCCGCGTCGTCGAGGCAGGCCATGATGACGAGGATGCAGTCGGCGCCCCAGGCGCGGGCCTCGAACACCTGATACGGCTCGAACAGGAAATCCTTTCGGATCACCGGCAGCGCGCAGGCGGCGCGGGCCTGGACGAGGAACTCCGGCGCGCCCTGGAAGGACGGCGTGTCGGTCAGCACCGAGAGGCAGGTGGCCCCGCCCGCCTCATAGGCCCTGGCAAGCGTCGCGGGGTCGAAGTCGGCCCGGATTAGCCCCTTGGAGGGCGAGGCCTTCTTGATCTCGGCGATCAGGGCCGGGCGGCCTTCCGCGATATGCGCCGCGATGGCGTCGGCGAAGCCGCGGGGCGCGTCGGCCTTGGCGACGAGCTTCTCGAGCTTGGCGAGCGGCAGGCGCAGCTTCGCCTCCGAGACCTCGCGGCGCTTGTAGGCCTCGATCCGGGCGAGCACGCTGGCGCGCTCCGGCGCCGCGATCACATCGGCCACGATGTCGTCCATCGGTTATTCCTCGAAGCCCTGGCGGGCCTTATCACGCCTGCGAGGCGGCGACGAGCCGGGCCAGCGTGCCCCGCGCCGCGCCCGAATCGATCGCGGCCTGCGCGCGTTCGACGCCCTCCGAGAGGGTGCCGACGGCGCCCGCCACCACGAGGCCGGCGCCCGCGTTCAGCACGGCGATGTCGCGATAGGCGTTGCGTTCGCCCGCCAGCACGGCGCTGAGCGCCGCCGCGTTGTGCTCGGGATCGCCGCCGCGCAGGTCGTCGAGGGTCGACAGCCGCAGGCCGACATCCTCGGGGTGGATGGTGAAGTGCCGGAGCGCGCCGTCATCCAGCGCGACCACCGCAGTCGGGCCGGTGGTGGTGATCTCGTCGAGCCCATCGGAGCCGTGCACGGTCCAGACCCGGCGGCTGCCCAGAGCGCCGAGCACCCGCGTCAGCGGCTCGGCCCAGGCCGGGCGCGACACGCCGAACACTTGGCGCGTGACGCCGGCCGGGTTCGAGAGCGGGCCCAGCATGTTGAAGATCGTGCGGAACGGCAATTCGGAGCGCGTCGGCGCGACGTGGCGCATGGCGCCGTGATGGGTCTGCGCGAACATGAAGCACAGGCCCGCCCGTTCGAGGCAACGGGCGAGCCCGGCGGGATCGAGCCCGATGGTGACGCCGAGCGCGGCGAGCACGTCGGCGGCACCCGAGCGCGAGGTCGCGGCGCGGTTGCCGTGCTTGGCCACCGGCACGCCGCAGGCCGCGGTGAGGATCGCGGCGAGCGTCGAGACGTTGTAGCTGCCCGAATGATCCCCTCCGGTGCCGACGATGTCGATGGCGCCCGTTGGCGCGGTCACGGGCAGCATCCGGGCGCGCATCGCCGAGACGGCGCCCAGGATTTCGTCCTCGCTCTCGCCGCGCACGGCCAAGGCGGTGAGGAAGGCGCCGGCCTGGACCGGGGTGACCTCGCCGGAGAGCAGGTCGTCGAAGGCGGCACGCGCCTGCTCGCGGCTGAGCGCGGCGCCGGTCGCGACGGTGGCGAGATGGGTCTTGAAGGCGTCCATGGGTCGGGCTCTGCTCGAACCCTCTCCCCTCCGCGGGAGAGGGTGGCTCGCGAAGCGGGTCGGGTGAGGGGCGCGCACTGTCCGGAAACGTCGCTCCCCTCTCCCGACCCTCGCTGACGCGAGGGCCACCCTCCCCCGCGGAGGGGGGGAGGGGGATGCGACCGTCAATGCACGGCTAGGCCCGCCTTGTCACGCACCCGGGCGCGCCTGCGCCCGCCACGCCGCGGCGAGGTCGAGGAAGTTCTGGATGATCTGGGTGCCGTGGTTCGACAGGATGCTCTCGGGATGGAACTGGACGCCGTGCACCGGCAAGTCCCGGTGCTGCAGCCCCATGATCAGCCCGTCGGCCTCGGCCGTCACCGTGAGGTCGTCCGGGCAGCTCGCGCGGTCCACTACCAGCGAGTGGTAGCGGGTGGCATCGAACCCCTCGTTGATGCCGCGGAACACCCCCTTCGCCTCGTGGCGGATGGTCGAGACCTTGCCGTGCATCGGCGCGGGCGCCCGCACCACGTCGCCGCCATAGGCCTGCCCGATGGTCTGCAGCCCGAGGCAGACGCCGAAGATCGGCACCTCCGCGCCCAGCTCCCTCACCACGTCAAGGCACACCCCCGCCTCGTTGGGCGTGCACGGCCCCGGCGACAGCACCAGCGCATCCGGCGCCCGCGCGCGGATGCCGGCGACATCGATCTGATCGTTGCGCACCACGTCGATCCGGCCGCAGAGCGGGCCGATCAGGTGGACGAGATTCCACGTGAAGGAATCGTAGTTGTCGATGACGAGGACGTTGGACATCGGGCGTAAGGCCTTGCGGCGAAATCTCTCCAACCCACCCCCCTCATCCTGAGGTGCCGCAGCGAAGCGTAGGCCTCGAAGGAGGGCTCCAGCGTATCGCGCGATCCCTGGAGCCCTCCTTCGAGGCCCGCCGAGGCGGGCACCTCAGGATGAGGGTGTGGGTGGGATGTGCCGTCGTTACGGGGTGGCGAGACCGCGAACGGGAGTCAAGACGGATCAATCTTTCCGACCCACCGCCGTCATTCCGGGGCCGCGCAGCGGAACCCGGAATCCGCCCGTGATGCGCGGCTCACTCACATCGTCGCGGCCAGTCGTGGATTCCGGGTTCGCTTCGCGCCCCGGAATGACGGTAGAGGGAATACCCTACAGTGAGGCGCCGCCTACTGCCCCCGCCGCGCCCGGCTGGCGAACGACACCGCATCCTCCGCGGCGCGAAACAATGCCTTGGCCTTGTTCACGCATTCCTGCTGCTCGGAATGCGGGTCGGAATCGTAGACGATGCCAGCGCCCGCCTGCACGTGCATGCGGCCGTC
Source organism: Methylorubrum subtropicum (assembly GCF_038442325.1). Classification (NCBI taxonomy): domain Bacteria; kingdom Pseudomonadati; phylum Pseudomonadota; class Alphaproteobacteria; order Hyphomicrobiales; family Methylobacteriaceae; genus Methylorubrum; species Methylorubrum subtropicum. The sequence goes on from NZ_JBBXMW010000027.1 coordinate 26,685, forward strand.
CTTCACGATTGCCGTGCGGAGCACGATGCAGGTGTCCATCTCGCCCCGCGCCCCGAAATAGCCGATGCAGCCGCCGTAGGGTCCGCGCTTCTCGCGCTCCAGCTCGTCGATGATCTCCATCGCCCGCACCTTCGGCGCGCCCGAGACCGTGCCGGCGGGGAAACCCGCGGCGAGCGCGGCGAGCGTGTCGTGCTGCGGGTCGAGATCGCCCTCGACGTTCGAGACGATGTGCATGACCTGGGAATAGTATTCGAGGAAGAACGAGTCCGTGACCCGCACGCTACCGATCCTCGAGACGCGGCCGACGTCGTTGCGGCCGAGATCGAGCAGCATCAGGTGTTCGGAGCGTTCTTTCGGGTCGGCCAGCAGCTCGTCCGAGAGCGCCTTGTCCTCGGCGGGCGTGGCGCCGCGCCGCCGCGTGCCTGCGATGGGGCGGATCGTCACCGTGCCCTCGCGCACCCGCACGAGGATTTCGGGGCTAGAGCAGACGACTTGGAAACCTTCGAAATCGAGGTAGCAGAGGAACGGCGCCGGGTTGGTGCGCCGGAGCGAGCGGTAGAGCGCGAAGGCCGGCAGGGTGAACGGCGCCTCGAAGCGCTGCGACAGCACCACCTGAAAGATGTCGCCCGCGACGATGTATTCCTTGGCCTTGGCGACCATACCCAGAAATTCGTCAGGCGGGGTGTTCGAGACCGGGGAGGGCAGGGCGAGGCCCGCGGCGTCCACCCACGCCTCGATCGGCAGCGGGCTTTCCAGCGCCGCCGCCACCCGGTCGAGCCGGTCCTGCGCCGCCTCGACGGCCGCGCTCGCGCTCATGCCTTCGACGGGGCGCACGGGGGTGACGACGGTGAGCGCGTCGGCGACCGCGTCGAACACCACCATGGTCTGCGGGCGCACGAGAATCGCGTCGGGCACGCCGAGGGGATCGGGGTTGGGCTGCGGCAGCCGCTCCATGGCACGCACCATGTCGTAGCCGAGATAGCCGAACAGCCCCGCCGCCATCGGCGGCAGGGCCGCGCCGTCCGGATCGTCGCCGATGGCGCTCTCCGCGATCAGCGCGCGCAGGGATTCGAGCGGGGCGCGGTCGTCGGCGACGAACTCCGTGAGCGCGGCGTCGCGAGCGGTCTCGGCTCGCCCGTCGCGGCAGCGCCAGATCAGGTCGGGGTCGAGCCCGATCATCGAGTAGCGCCCGCGCACGGCGCCGCCCTCGACCGATTCGAGCAGGAAGCCGGGGCCGGCATGCCCCCCCTTCAGCTTGAGGAAGGCGGCGACCGGGGTCTCCAGATCGGCCACCAGCGTGAGGCCGAGCAGGCTCGGGCGGCCCGCCGCGTAGGCGCGCCGCACCGCGTCGTGGGCAGGATCGCTCATCGACGCCCTCAGTACTCGCCGCCCAGCGCGCGCCGGAACGCCGTCTGGTTGACGCTCACGCCCGCGCTCTTCTGCACCTCGGCCAGGAACTCGCCGAGCACGTCGTCGGCGAGCGCCGTGCGGAGCGAGTTGACGAGCTGCGTGTCGGTCGGCGTACCCGGCACGAAGGCCGGCATCGTCGCCGCCGTCACCTTGAACACCGCACGACCATCGCCCGAGGGCGCGGAGGCTGCCTTGCCGACCGGCGTGACGAAGATGCGCTCGACGGTCTCGCCCGAGAGGTCGTCCTTGCTCTGGTTGCGGCCGAGATCGCTCACGTCCTTGACCGGAATGCCGGCCTCCTGCGCCACGGTCTCGACCGCGTCGCCCTTCTCCAGCCGCTCGGTCAACTCTTTGGACTTGGCGACGAGGCGCTTTGCGGTCTCGGCCTTGGTCCAGCCCTTCACGACCTCCGCGCGCACCTCGTCCAGCGGCTTTTCGCGCGGGGGCGTGATCTTGGTGACGTCGTACCAGATCGAGCCGCCGTCCTTGGTGCGAAGCGCCTCGGTGTCGTTGCCGACATCGGCGCGGAAGGCGGCCGCCAGCGTCGTGTCCTTGTCCGGGATGCCCGCCACCTCGTTGCCGGCCGGGTCGAGCCCGCGGGCATCGACCTCGGGGATCGACAGCACGGCGAGCCCGCGCTCGTTCGCGATCTCGGCCAGCGGCTTCGCCGAGGCGCGGGCGTCCTCGATGGCGTCCTGGGCGGCGGTGAGGCCGTCGCGGGCGCGGCGCAGCGCGACCTCCTTGCGGACCTCGTCCTTCACCTCTTCGAACGGCTTGACGGTGCCGGGCTCGATGGCCGTGACGCGCAGGAGCACCGTGCCGAAGCGACCCTTGACCGGCTGGCTCACCTTGCCCTGCTCCAGGCCGAAGGCGGCGTCGGCCACGGCCGGGTCGAACAGCTCGGACTTCGCCAGCGTGCCGAGGCTCAGCTCCTTCGGATCGGCGCCGCGGGCGACGGCGACCGCCTCGAACGGCTGCTCGCCGCTCTCGATCTTGGCGCGCGCCTCCTGCGCGGCGGCCTCGTCGGGGAAGCTGATCTGCTGGATCGTGCGGCGCTCCGGCTTGCCGTAGACGCCCTTGTTGTTCTCGTAGGCCGTCTTCGCGTCGGCCTCGCTGACGGCATCGGGCTTGGCCAGCGTCTCGGGCTCCAGCACCAGCAGGTTCAGCGAGCGGTACTCGGGCGCGCGGTAGCTCGCCTTGTGGCCTTCGTAGTAGCTCTTCAGCTCGTCGTCGGTGGGGGCCGGGATCTCGCCCGCGGTCGCCGGCGTCAGCACCAGTACGGCGGCCGAGCGGCGCTCGGTCGAGTAGCGGTGGACCGCCTCGCGCATCGCCTGCGGCACCGGCAGTTCGGCCACCGTCGAATCGGCGAGCTGGAGCCGGGCGATGACCGAGCGCTGCTCGCGCACGAACAGCGCCTCGTTGAGGCCCGCGCGCTGGAGCGTCTGGTAGAACAGCGTCCGGTCGAACGCACCGTTCGCGCCCTTGAAGCTCGGCTCGTCCTGGATCGCCTTCAGCACCGCGGCATCCGACACGGCGAGGCCGAGATCGGCGGTCTTCTGGTCGAGCGCGGCTTCGGTGATGAGCTGCGACAGCACCTGCCGCTCCAGGCCGAGCGCACGGGCCTGATCCGGGGTCAGCGTGCGCTTGAGCTGCTGCTGATAGCGATTGAGCTGGTTCTGGTAGGCGGTGCGGACCTCTTCGGCCGAGATCGGCGTCTTACCGACGGTGGCCACCGTCGTGCTCGACCCACCGCGAAAGAACTCCTCCACACCGAAGATCGCCACGCCCGCGATGAGGAAGGTAAAGATCACGCTGAGCACGATCTTGCCGAGCCACGTTTGGCTGGCGCTGCGGATGGACTGGAGCATCGGACGGCCGGACCTGAAACCCTGATCGCCCCGGCGCGTGGCGCGGAGCCGTGTCTAGGCTCGCGATAGACGATCAGGACGCCCACCGCAAAGGACTCCCTCAGAACGCCCACGCAAAGAAATCCGTATGGCCGGGCGCGAAGAGCGCCCCGCGCAGCGGCTTCGGCTACGCCAAGGCATCTAGCGGAGCGAAAGCCTAAGCCCGCAGAGGCGGGCGCCGGCGATTGAGGCAGAGCCAAGGAATCAGCGCTTGCGCTGTTTGCGCGCTCAAGCTTGCTCTGCTAGGTCCGCCCCATACCGATTTTCACGTGCGGAGGGACCGGGACGCCATGGCGAGCGAGGGACGACGTCCACTGGTTGCCGGCAACTGGAAGATGAACGGTCTGCGCTCGTCGATCGCCACCGTCGAGGCGATCCGGGACGGGCTGTCGCCCCAGTTGCTCGCCGACATCGACGTGCTGATCTGCCCCCCCGCGACGCTGGTCTCGGCCTGCGTCGAGGCGGTGAAGGACTCGCCCATCGCCATCGGCGGCCAGAACCTGCATGCGCGGGCCAACGGCGCCTTCACCGGCTCGATCTCGGCGGAGATGTTCGCCGACCTCGGTGCCGAATACGTCATCGTCGGCCATTCCGAGCGGCGCGCCTATCATTACGAGACCGACGACGGCGTCCACGCCAAGGCGCTCGGCGCTCGCCGCGCCGGCTTGCGCGGCATCATCTGCGTCGGCGAGACCATGGAGGAGCGCCAGCAGGGCCGCGCGCTCGACATCGTCCGCGCGCAGCTCGCCATCGGCATCCCGAAGGGCGCCACCGCCGAGGACACGGTGATCGCCTACGAGCCGGTCTGGGCGATCGGCTCCGGCCGCACCCCGACCCCGAAGGAGATCGCCGAGGTCCACGCGTCGCTCCGCGAAATGCTCGACAAGATGGCCGGCACCGAGGGCGCCAAGATCCGTATCCTCTACGGCGGCTCGGTGAAGCCGGGCAACGCGCGCGAGCTGATGGCGGTCGAGAACGTGGACGGGGCGCTGGTCGGCGGCGCGAGCCTCGTGGCCGAAGACTTTTTGGGGATTTGCCGGGCCTACGAGAAGTAGGTTTTTCTCCTACCCATCCCCCTCATCCTGAGGTGTTGCGCAGCAGCCTCGAAGGAGGGCTCCAGGGATCGCGCGTCTACTGGAGCCCTCCTTCGAGGCTCCGCTTCGCTGCGCACCTCAGGATGAGGGCGCGGGTGGGATTGACGCTGTGATCGTTCAGGCCGGCGTCTTCGCCACGGCCTCCCTGGTCCGCTCGATCATCGACAGCAGCGCCACATAGAACGCCTGATGCAGCGGGCTCATCTGGTCCGGCCGGATCGTGTCGGACAGCGCCGCCTGCACCCCGTCCATCGCCGCAGCACGCCCGGCCGGATCGGGCTTCTGCAGGGCGATGCGCAGGAGGTCGGTCTGCACCGCTCCCAGCTCGTCGCGGTCGGCGCGGTCGATAAAGGCGCGCAGGCGCGCGGCGTCTTGTGCGTATTCGCTCATGCCCGTTCCTCGCACGGTCCCGGCGCCCTGGCGAGGGGCGATGCACCAGAAAGGCGTGCGCCGCACGCGCCATGCGGCCGAGCCCGGTTGGCGCCGCTCGGCAAACGGTGTAGGAGCCCCCACTTCGTGCAGCGGCCCCCGCGAGCGCGCTCTTCCGCGCGATCGTTAGGGGACGAAGGCACCGACAGGCCCGCCGACGGGCGGACACCGGAATCACCATGCAGACCCTCCTGATCGTCGTCCACCTCATCATCGTGCTGGCGCTCATCGCCGTGGTGCTGCTGCAGCGCTCGGAAGGCGGCCTGGGGCTGGGCGGCGGCGGCAGCGGCGGCGTGTCGGGCTTCATGACCGGCCGCGGTCAGGCGAACGCGCTCACCCGCGCGACCGCGATCCTGGCGGCCCTGTTCTTCACCACCAGCATGGCGCTGGCGATCATGGCCCACCGCTCGGCGGCCCCGCGCTCGATCCTCGACGGCGCCGGCCCGACCCAGACGCAGCAGCCCGACAAGCCGGTGAGCGCCGACAACCTGCTCGACACGCTCCGCCAGGGCAGCCAGAACGCGCCGACGAACCAGCCCGCCGCGCCGGCGGCTCCGGCGCCCGCTGCGCCCGCCGCCCCGGCCCCGGCTGCGCCCGCCGCGCCGTCGGCCCCCGAGGCGCCGCAGTCCCGCTGATCCGTCATGCCGTCAGCACCAGCCGGCGGCAGACGACCCTCCCAACAAAAAATCTCGCACCGGCGCGGGGCCCCTGGGCCTGCGCCGCGCCCCGTTCGGCCGGCGGGGTGCGGCGACCGTTGCGGTTTGGCGAATCGCTCGAGCCCCTTTATGGACCGAAGCCCATGACGCGGTACGTCTTCATCACCGGCGGCGTGGTCTCCTCGCTCGGCAAGGGTCTCGCCTCCGCCGCCCTCGCGGCGCTGCTTCAGGCCCGCGGCTACCGCGTCCGCCTGCGCAAGCTCGACCCCTACCTCAACGTCGATCCGGGCACGATGAGCCCGACCCAGCACGGCGAGGTGTTCGTCACCGACGACGGCGCCGAGACTGATCTCGATCTCGGCCATTACGAGCGCTTCACGGGGCTCCCGGCGTCCCGCGCCGACAACGTGACCACGGGGCGCATCTACCTCGACATCATCACCAAGGAGCGGCGCGGCGACTATCTCGGCGCGACGATCCAGGTGATCCCGCACGTGACCAACGCCATCAAGTCGTTCGTGCTCGACAGCGACGGCGAGGACGACTTCGTGCTCGTCGAGATCGGCGGCACGGTCGGCGACATCGAGGGCCTGCCGTTCTTCGAGGCGATCCGCCAGATCGGCCAGGAGCGCCCGCGCGGCAGCGTCTGCTACCTGCATCTCACCCTGCTGCCCTACATCCCTTCGGCCGGCGAGCTGAAGACCAAGCCGACGCAGCACTCCGTCAAGGAGTTGCGCTCCATCGGCATCCAGCCCGACATCCTGCTCTGCCGCTGCGACCGGCCGATCCCGCAGGACGAGCGGCGCAAGCTCGGCCTCTTCTGCAACGTGCGGGAAAGCGCGGTCATCGAGGCCCGCGACGTCGACACGATCTACGCCGTGCCGCTCTCCTACCGCGAGGCTGGCCTCGACCGGGAGATCCTGGCGCATTTCGGCATGGAGCCGCCCCAGGAGCCCAAGCTCGACCGCTGGCAGAGGATTCTGGAGCGGGTGCGCAACCCCGAGGGCGAGGTCACCATCGCCATCGTCGGCAAGTACACGGGGCTCAAGGACGCCTACAAGTCGCTGACCGAGGCGCTCACCCACGGCGGCATCGCCAACAACGTGCGCGTCAACCTCGAATGGATCGAGGCGGAGGTGTTCGAGCGCGAGGACCCAGCGCCGTTCCTCGAAGGGCTGCACGGCATCCTCGTGCCCGGCGGCTTCGGCCAGCGCGGCGCGGAGGGCAAGATCCGCGCGGCCCGCTACGCCCGCGAGCGGCGCATCCCGTATTTCGGCATCTGCTTCGGCATGCAGATGGCGGTGATCGAGGCGGCGCGCTCGCTCGCCGGCATCGCGGACGCCAACTCCACCGAGTTCGGCGAGACGAAGGAGCCGGTGGTCGGCCTGCTGACCGAGTGGATGCGCGGCAACGAGCTGGAGCGGCGCGCGGCCGAGGGCAATCTCGGCGGCACGATGCGCCTCGGCGCCTACGGGGCGACGCTGAAGGCCGGGACCAAGATCGCGCAGATGTACGGCGACACCGAAATTTCCGAGCGCCACCGCCACCGCTACGAGGTCAACATGGCCTATCGCGAGTGCCTGGAGGCCAAGGGCCTGCGCTTCTCCGGCACCTCGCCGGACGGCCTCCTGCCCGAGACCATCGAGCACGAGGGGCACCCGTGGTTCATCGGCGTGCAGTTCCATCCGGAACTGAAGTCGCGCCCCTTCGAGCCGCACCCGCTGTTCAAGGGCTTCGTGGCAGCGGCCGTCGAGCAGAGCCGCTTGGTGTAGGCGCGAAGCAAAGCACAGGACGATTAATTCGTGGAAAGGGCCGGATGATCCGGCCCTTTCCCGTTCGGAGACGCTCAGCGACCGCCCGCCGCTCCTGCGCCCGGCCCGGCGCCCGGGCCACCGGTTCCGGTGCCCATGCTGCCGCCCGCCGCGCCGGGGGCGGCCGGTGCCATGCCGGTTCCGGTCGTGCCGGTGGTCGAGCCGGTCCGGCCCTCCATCGCCTTCTCGGAATTGCTCTTCACGCTGCCGGGATTGTTCATGTTGCCCTGGGCGCTTCCGCTGCCGGCCGTCCCGGCCCCCGCGCCCGCCTGGGCGAGGGCGGCACCCGACAGGGCAAAGCTGAGCGTGGCGGCGAGCGCGATCGTGGTGGTTCGCATGTCATCCATCCCTGATGTTTGTGTTGGGAGGAGAACCCCACGAGCACCGGCGATGTTCAGAACGCTGTTTCACACCCCGCGACGCTCCGTCCGCGCTGTGCCGACGGGCGGCGGCCCTATATCAGGGCCGCCGTGACCGAAATCCTGTTCTACCACCTTCAGCGCCAGCCCCTCGAGAAGGTGCTGCCGAACCTCCTCGAGAAGTCGCTGGAGCGCGGCTGGCAGGCGGCCATCCAGGCGGTAAGCGAGGAGCGGCTTCAGGCCCTCGACGACGGCCTGTGGACCTACACCGACGAGAGTTTTCTCCCCCACGGCACCGACCGCGACAGCGACGCCGCGACCCAGCCCGTGGTGCTGACCCTGCGCCCGGACAACCCCAACGGCGCCTCGATCCGCTTCCTCGTGGAGGGCGCGGACCTGCCCGAGGATGCGGGCGGCTATGCGCGCATCTGCATCCTGTTCGACGGCACCGACACCGACGCCCTGCTGCGCGCCCGCGAGCAATGGCGCGTCGCCAAGGATGCGGGCCACAGCGTCGCCTACTGGCAGCAGGACGAGACCGGCCGCTGGAACAAGAAGGCGTGATGCCTGCCGATTGACCGGCTGCTCGATTGAGCTACGCTACTGCTCGAAGGAGCAGACCATGTCCCGCGTCGCCGTCAAATCCGAGGCTGGGCGTGTCCCGTCCGGTCCCTTGGCCTATGCCGAGATCTACCGTGCCTCGCCGGGTGACCGCATCCGCCTCATCCGCGCGGGCGTGCCGGCGCGTCAAGCCAAGCGGCTGACCGCCGACCTGCGCCTCGAACAGAGCATCCTGTTCGAGGCCCTCAACCTCAAGACCGCGACGGTCAACCGGAAGGCCGCCCGCGACGAGGCGCTGTCGCCGGAGGACGGCGAGCGGGTGATCGGGATGGCACGCCTCGTCGGACAGCTCGAAGCGATGCTCGCCGAATCCGGCGCCGCGGACGGCTTCGATGCGCCCGCTTGGCTGGCGCAATGGCTGCGCGCGCCGCTGCCGGCCTTGGGCGGTGTCCGGCCGATCGAGCTGCTCGATACGATGGAGGGACAGTCGCTGGTCGCGCAGGCGCTCGCCCGCATCCAGAGTGGGGCCTATGCGTGACCCGCTCGGTCTGGCGCATCGCGACCGACACGAAGGAGTACGAGGCCGACGACCTGTCCGGCGCGGGCGCCAAGATCACCGGGGGCCGTTGGAACGAGGTCGGCGTGCCGATGCTCTATGCTTCCGAGAGCCGCGCCCTGGCCTGCCTGGAGACGGTGGTTCATCTCAATGCCGGCGGCCTGCCGCTCAACCGCTATCTGGTCGAGATCGCGGTGCCCGACGATATCTGGGCGGCGGCCGAGGTCGAGACCGCGGATTCTCTCAAGATCGGCTGGGAAGCGGAGCCCGCTGGGCGGACCAGCATCGCCTACGGCAGTGCGTGGGCCAAGGCGAAGCGCTCCGTGCTGCTCTTCGTCCCATCGGTGATCGTGCCCGAGGAGTGCAACATCCTCATCAACGCGGAGCATCCCGACCGGGACCGCCTCCGCGCCCGCAAGGTGAGGAAATGGCTCTACGACCCCCGTCTCGCCGGGTCCGCGTGATCCCGGGGCGTCGGTCGCGTCGGGCCATCGGAACAGGATCATGATGAAGGCCAAGCTGCGAACGGGCCTCACCGCCCTCCTGGCGCTCGGTATCGGCCTCGCGCCGGTCACCGCTTCGGCCCAGCAGGGCCCGCCGCCGGGTCAGGCCCGCAAGGCCCCCGACCGCGAGGGCCGGCGCCTGCCGCCCGATTCCACCACCGAGCAGAAGATCGATCTCGGCGACGGCCGCTCGCTCAGCTTCAAGGCGACCGCGGGGAGCCTCGGCCTCGTCGATGAGGACGGCAAGCTTCAGTCCGAGATCGCCTTCATCGCCTATCTCAAGCCCGGCACGCAGGAGGAGACGGCTGCGCGCCCGATCACCTTCGCGGTCAACGGCGGCCCCGGCGCGGCCTCGGCCTATCTCAACATCGGCGCGCTCGGCCCCTGGCGCCTGCCGACGGACGGCGGGACGATCAGCCCGTCGCAGCGGCTCGATCTCCAGCCCAACCCCTCGACCTGGCTCGACTTCACCGATCTGGTCTTCCTCGATCCCGTCGGCACCGGGTACAGCCGCGCCGCGGACGGCGACGGCAAGAAGTACTGGAACATCGACGCCGACGCCTCGATCCTGTCCGCCACCATCGCGCGGTACCTGCGCCAAAACGACCGGCTCGCCTCGCCGAAATTCTTCGTCGGCGAGAGTTACGGCGGCTTCCGCGGGCCGCTGATCGCGCAGAAGCTTCAGGACGATGTCGGGATCGGCCTGTCCGGCCTCGTGCTGCTCTCGCCCGTGCTCGATTTCGCGTGGCTGCAATCGCCCCGCACCACGCCCTGGGGCTACGTGACCCGGCTGCCGTCCTTCGCGGCCGCCGGCCAGGAGCGCAAGGGCGCGACGCCGACGCGCGCAACGATGAAGGAGGCAGAAGCCTACGCGTCGGGCGAGTACCTCGCCGACCTGTTGAAGGGCCCAGCCGACCGTGAGGCGGTGGTGCGGCTCTCCGACAAGGTAGCGGCGCTGACCGGGCTCGATCCCGAGACCGTGCGGCGGCAGGCCGGGCGCATTTCGGCGGGCAGCTACCAGCGCGAGATCGGGCGCGATTCCGGCCGCGTCGCCTCGGCCTACGACACCGGGGTGACCGGCTGGGACCCCGATCCGAACGCGCCCCATTCGGGCTTCGAGGACCCGGTGCTGACCGCGCTCAAGGCCCCGCTCACGGGCGCCATGTTGCGGCTCTACACGGAAAAGCTCGGCTGGCGCGTCGAGAACATGCGCTACGAACTCCTCTCGGATGCGGTCAACCGCGGCTGGAGCTGGGGTTCGGGCCGCTCCCCGCCGGAGGCGATGGGCGCGCTCAAGGACGCCCTGGCGCTCGACGGCAACCTTCGCGTCCTCGTGGTCCACGGCTTCACCGATCTGGTGACGCCCTACTTCACCTCGAAGCTCTTGATCGACCAGATGCCGGTCTACGGCTCCGCCGACCGGCTCAAGCTCTCGGTCTATCCCGGCGGGCACATGTTCTACACCCGGCCCGACTCGCGAAAAGCGTTCCACGAAGACGCCGCCGACCTCTATGCCAAAGCCATTCGAGGCCGTTCCGACGGAACCGCCGGAGGCGGGAGCGAGCCGGAGCGCACGAGGCCGACGCCGTGAGATTTTTTGGGGTTCTTCTCGCGCTGACCGCGCTCTCCGCCTGCACGGCGACGGAGCGGGCCGCGCCCGTTCCGGCCCCCCCGCCGCCGAGCGCCGTACTACCCAAAACCCCCGCGACCCTCTCCGGCCCCGTCCTCGACGCGGGCGGCGCCTGCACCGGGCCGGCGCCCGGCACTGCGGCGGCGATCGAGCCGGGCATCGACGAATGCGATCTCGTGCGCCTCAAGGGCCGCCCGCCGACCGACGTGCTGGTGGGCGAGGGGCGCGCCGGCCGCGAGGTGCAGGTGCTCTATGCCGAGCCCGGCGCCAAGGAGCTGTATTTCTTCGTGAACAACCGTTTGGACCGCATCGTGCGCTAAAGACGCTAACCAACTGGACACGGGATTGCTTGCGCCGTGTATGAGCCCGGCCCCATCCGGGCGAGAGGACATCAGGCGGCAATGGCCCACGCGTACCGGTTCGGGATCGAGGAAGAGCTGTTTCTGGCGGATGCCCGGACGCGGGCAGCGCCGCAGGATTCGGTCGCCGCGTTCCACGAGGCCGCGGGCCATCGGCTGGAGGGCGTCGAGCGCGAACTGCTCGAAAATCAGGCGGAGATTTCCTCAAAACCCTCCGACAGCTTCGCGGAGGCCGAGGACGCGCTGGCGGGTTTGCGCACCGGCCTGTGCCGGATCGGACGCGAGCACGGCCTGAAGGTCTTCGCCGCCGGCACCCATCCGACCGCGATCTGGGCCAAGCAGCGCGAGACCTCGAAGCTGCGCTACCGCAAGATGATCGACAACCTCCAGATGGTCGGGCGCCGCTCGGTCGTCTGCGGGCTGCACGTCCATGTCGAGGTGCCGGACCCGGACGAACGGATCGCGCTGATCAACCGGCTGATGCCGCATCTCCCGGTGCTGCTCGCGCTCTCGACCTCCTCGCCGTTCTACGACCGGCACCGCACCGGCCTCGCGGGCTACCGCCTGCGCGCCTACGCCGAGCTGCCCCGCACCGGCCTGCCCGAACTCTTCGCCGACGCCGCCGACTTCGACCGCTTCGTCCGGGTGATGACGCGGGCGGGCGCGGTCGAGGACGCGACCTATCTCTGGTGGCACATCCGCCCGTCCGTCCGTTATCCGACCCTGGAATTGCGCGTCGCCGACAGCTGCACCCGGCTCAAGGACGCGCTCGCCATCGCCGCGCTCTACCGCTGCCTCGTGCGCCTCTACGTGCGCCGGCCCGACCTCGCCGTGCCGCTCACCGGCGCCAGCCGCGGCGTCGCTCAGGAGAACCTGTGGCGGGCCGAGCGCGACGGCGTCCACGCCTCGCTGATCGACGAGGCCGCGGAAGAGATCGTGCCGGTGCGCCGCCTCGTCGAGCGCCTGCTCGACCTCACGGCGGAGGACGCGGCGGCCCTGGGCTGCGCTTCCCAGGTCGCCCACGCGCTCACCATCGCCTCCTGCGGATCGAGCGCCGACGGGCAGATCGCCGCCTACGAGAAGGCGCTCGGGAAAGGCGCGAGCGAGCGCAGGGCGCTGTCGCGCGTCATCGACTGGCTCGCCCGCGAGACGGCGGATTGCGGCGGGTAGCCTCCGGGTCGCGGCAGGAACCGGCGGCTCACCCCCCGGTTCCCACAGCCCGAGAGGGAGCCGCCACAGGAGTGCCCGTCATGAGAGTAACGACTGCCGTCGCCTGCCTGCTGATCGCCGCCGCCGGCCCCGCCGCGGCGCAATCGGTCGGCGAGAAGACCGGGGTGAACTCGCTGATCGGCGTCAGCCCCTCGACCCAGGATTTCGTCACGCAGGCCGCGATCAGCGACCTGTTCGAGATCCAGACCAGCGAACTCGCCCTGGAGCGCGCCGACGAGCCGACCAAGGCGTTCGCCAAAAAGATGATCGAGGATCACCGCAAGATCTCCGACGAGATGAAGATGATCCTTCAGAGCGGCCATGTGAAGGCCGAGCTGCCGAAGGCGCTCGATTCGACCCACCAGAGCAAGCTCGACACGCTCAAGGGCCTGAAGGGCGCCGACTTCACCAAGCAGTATCACGAGGATCAGGTGCGCGGGCACAAGACCGCGTCCGACCTCTACAAGCGCTACGCGGAGGGCGGCGACAACGCCGAGCTGAAGGCGTTCGCGGCCAAGAACAAGCCGCATATCGACGAGCATCTTAAGATGGCCCAGGAGCTGGATAAGAAATAGCTCCTACGTACATTCACCCACCGTCATTCCGGGGCGCGAAGCGAACCCGGAATCCACGACTGGCCGCGACGCTTTGTGAGACCGTGCATCACGGGTGGATTCCGGGTTCCGCTTCGCGGCCCCGGAATGACGGGGGTGGGTTGACGAAGCGCAGAGCGCTCCATTCGGCTGCAAGAGCGGCGACGCCTCGCGGACGAGCCGTTGCTTGACGCCCCATCGGCACGGTGCGACAGCCGCGGGATCATCTGACCCCGCGAGACTGGACGGACCGATGTCGCAACCCCTCGATCTCCTCGTCCTCGGCAACGCCATCGTCGATCTCATCGCGCATGCCGACGACGCCTTCCTGGTCGAACAGGGCGTGGCCAAGGGCGCGATGCAGCTCATCGACGAGGCGCGCGCCGAGGCGCTGTTCTCCGTGATGGGGCCGGCCACCGTAGTCTCCGGCGGCTCGGGCGCCAACACCGCCGTCGGCGCGGCGTTGCTCGGCGCCAAGACCGGCTTCGTCGGCAAGGTCCGCGACGACGAACTCGGCCGCCTGTTCAGCCACGACCTCAAGGCCACCGGCGTCGCGTTCGAGAGCGCCCCGGCGAGCGAGGGTCCGGCCACCGCTCGCTGCTTCATCCTGGTGACGCCGGACGGCGAGCGCACCATGAACACCTATCTCGGCGCCTGCCAGAAGCTGTCCTCCGACGACGTGGACGAGACTGCGGTGCGGGCCGCCCGCGTCACCTACCTCGAAGGCTACCTGTGGGATCCGCCCGCCGCCAAGGACGCGTTCCGCAAGGCGGTCGGCATCGCCCACGGCGCCGGCAACGCCGTGGCGCTGACGCTGTCGGACGCGTTCTGCGTCGATCGCTACCGCGACGAGTTCCTGGGGCTGATCCGCGAGGGCAGCATCGACATCCTGTTCGCCAATATCGGCGAGCTGCAGAGCCTCTATTCCACCGACGATCCGGACAAGGCGATCGCGGCGCTCCGCGACGAGCGCGGCGGCCACGGCAAGCACCTGCTCGGCCTCGTCACCCGCTCGGCCGAGGGCGCGCTGGTGGTGCGCGGCGGCGAGGTCCGCTCGGTCGAGGCCTCGCCGGTGCGCGAGGTGGTGGACACCACCGGCGCGGGCGACCTGTTCGCCGCGGGCTTCCTCGCCGGCCACGCCCGCGGCCTCGACTACGTGGCGAGCGCCCGCCTCGGCGCGCTCGCGGCGGCAGAGGTGATCGAGCATATCGGCGCCCGGCCGCAGCGCGACCTCCAGGCGCTCGCCCGCGAGCAGAAGCTGATCTGACGGGTTTCCGAGCCGGTTCGGCGCTCCGGTTGCCGAACCGTTTCCGGGATACGCGGATCACGGGATCGTGAAAGGGCGGTCCGGCCGTGGCAACGGCCTGTCCGCATTCGTGTTTTTGGGGCACGGGGACGAAACGCGCGCAGCGTTACCGACGCGTTAACCATTGCTTGCCCGGTCATGTGGAATCTGCGGCGTGCCGAACCCCGATTCGGCACTGACGCGAAGATGGCCGCCAGGAAGGCGGTCCCACGGAAGGCCGCCCCCGACGTGCGCACCGATCCGGGCCTGCGCTCCCCGCTGTTCCGCTCCGGCCCCGGAGTGGTGACGGCCTTCGCCTGCGCGCTGCTCATCGTCCTGCTCGGTGTGTGGCAGATTTCCCGCGCCTGGGACGCGGCGATGAGCAAGGCGCGCGACGATGTGACCAACATCAGCCGCGCGATGGCTCAGCACGCCACCGGCCTCCTCGACGGCATCGAGCTGACGCTCTCCGGCATGGCCGAGCGCGCCGGCAGCGAGGATCGCGCAGCGCTCTCGCACTACATCCGGCGCCGCGCCGAGGGCTCGGCCCATGTCCGCTACCTCGCCGTGCTCGACGCCGACGGGCACTGGCTTGCCGATTCGCGCGATCCCGAGGCCGGCCGCGCGCCGGAGCCGGGCCGCGACGACCTGCGCTGGCACCGCGCGCATCCGGGCACCAGCCTGTTCGTCGGCACGCCGCGGCCGGACCGGGGGCATGCCGGCCCCATCATCCCGATCTCCCGGCGGCTGACCCGGCCCGACGGCAGCTTCAGCGGCATCGTGGTGGCCGCCCTCGACCCCAAGGTATTGCAGGACGTCTACGACGGCGTTCGGCTCGACACCCGCGGCGCCATCGCCCTCTGGCACGAGGACGGGCGCCTTCTGGTGCGCCGCCCCGCGGTCGCGCCGACCGACCGGAGCTTCGCCGACACCGCGTTCTTCCGCGCGCTCAATGCGGGCGGCCGGGCGACGCACCTGCTCGAACTGCCCGGCGCCGTCGACGGCGTGCTGCGGCTCACCGGCTACGAGCGCCTCGCGCGCCATCCCTCGCTCATCGTCTCCGTCGGCGTCAGCCTCGACGACATCGTCGCGGCGTGGCGGCGCGAGGCGCTGATCACGGCCGCCGCCCTCGGGCTCGCCGTGCTGGCGCTGATCGGCCTCGGCATCGGCCTGGAGCGGCGCGAGCGCCGCATCCGCGCGGCGGAGCGCGAGGCGGTGGAAGCGCAATCGCTGTTCCGCGCCCTGTTCGACCATTCCACCGACGGCCTGTTCGTCCACCGGATCGAGCCCGACGGCACGGTGCGCCTGGAGGCGCTGAACGGCCGGGCCGCCGGGATGCTCGGGCGCCGCAGCGACGATATCAAGGGCCGGCCCCTGTACGAGATCCTGCCGCCGGACCTCCACGCCCCCGTCGCCGCCGACCTCGACGCCACGATCCGGGCGGGCGCCCCGCGGGCGTTCGAGCGCGGCGACGGGGAGGGGGGCCGCGTCTGGGAGGTCGTCCACGTGCCGCTGCACCGGCCCGATGGGCGGATCGGGCGCGTCTTCGCGGGCGCGCGCGACATCACCCACCTGCGCGAGGCGGAAGCCGCCGCGCTCGATGCCAACCGCCTCCTGCTCATGGCCGAGCAGATGGCCCATGTCGGCCACTGGCATCTCGACGTGGGAAGCGGCCTGATCCGCTGGTCGGACGAGGTCTACCGCATCCACGGCCGCGACCCGGCGACGTTCCGGCCGACCCTGGAAGACGGTCTCGCCGCCTACCATCCGGACGACCGCGACAGCGTCGCCGGGTTGATCGCTCGGGCGGTGGAGAGCCACGGCAGCTTCGAGTTCACCAAGCGTCTCGTGCGGCCCGACGGCGAGGTGCGCCACGTTCAGGCCCGCGGCATCTGCGTGCTCGGACCCGCGGGCGAGGACGGCGCACCCGTCGTCACCGGCCTGTTCGGCGTCTTCTCCGACATCACCCAGCGCATCCGCGCCGAGGCCTCGGTGGTGTCGAGCGAGGCGCGCTACCGCATGCTCGCTGACGCCGCCACCGACATGGTGGTGCAGACCGGCCCCGACGGGCGCTGCCTCTACGTGTCGCCCGCGGTGCGCGACCTCGTCGGCGGCGAGCCCGAGGCGCTGACCGGCACGCCGTTTTCCGACCTCGTCCATGCCGACGACGCGGCGGATTTCGCCGCGACGCTCGCCGGCCTCGCGGACGGCAGAAGGGACCGGGCCGTGAGCGTCGCCCGGCTGCGCCACCGCGACGGGCGCTGGATCTGGGTCGAGGCCTCGCTGAAGGCCCTGCGCCTGCCAGGACGATGCTTCGGCGGCTTCGTCGCCTCGGTGCGCAACATCGACGAGCGCCGTCGCGCCGACGAGGCCCGCCGCGAGAGCGAGGCGCGCTACCGCCTGCTCGCCGACAACGCCTCCGACCTGATCGTGCTCGGCCATGCCGACGGGCGGCGCAGCTACATCTCGCCCGCCGTCACCGCGATGCTCGGCTACACGGTGGAGGAGGCCCACGGCCTCGGCATGCGCGACTGGATCCACCCGGACGACCTCGCCGAGGTTTTTTCCACCACGCTCCGCCTCAGCGACGCGCGTCCGGCCGCCAGCGTCATCTACCGCCTGCGCCACAAGGCCGGCCACTACATCTGGGCCGAGGCCGCCTTCCGCCGCGTGCCGGGCGAGGCGGGCGACGTGCAGATCGTCACCGCGATCCGCGACGTCACCGAGCGCCAGCGGCAGGCCCGCCATCTCGAACAGGCCAAGGCGCAGGCCGAGGCCGGCGCGCGGATCAAGGCCGAGTTCCTGGCCAACATGAGCCACGAGCTGCGCACGCCGCTCGCCGGCATGCTCGGCACCCACGACCTGCTCCAGAGCGACCCGAGCCTGAACCCGGCTCAGCGCCGCCTCGTCGGCCTCGCCCAGGAATCGAGCCGCTCGCTGCTCACCATCGTCAACGACATCCTCGACTTCTCGAAGATCGAGGCCGGCGAGATGATCGTCGAGAGCGTGCCGTTCAGCCTGTCCGAACTAGTCGAGAGCTGCCGCAGGCTGGCAGCCGAAGCCGCCCGCGACAAGGATCTGGCGCTCACCGTCTCCATCGCCCCCGATCTGCCCGACTGGCTGAAGGGCGACCCGACGCGCATCCGCCAGATCCTGCTCAACCTCGCCACCAACGCGGTGAAGTTCACGGCCGGGGGGCGGGTGTCGATCGCCGTGACCCGCGCCGGCGCGCAGGGCGGCGTGCCGCTGGTGCGCATCGCAGTGTCGGACACCGGCATCGGCATCGCGGAGGACGCCCTGCCGCGTCTGTTCGAGCGCTTCAGCCAGGCCGACGGCTCGACCGCGCGCCGCTTCGGCGGCACCGGCCTCGGGCTCGCCATCTGCAAGCGGCTCGCGGCGCTGATGGGCGGCGAGATCGGCGTCGAGAGCCGGGTCGGCGCGGGCTCGACCTTCTGGTTCGCGCTGCCCCTGCCGCTGGCCCAGGCCGAGCGCCCGGCCTCCGCCCGGCCGGAACTGCTCGGCGCCGCGCCGAGCGTGCGCCGCATCCTGCTGGCGGAGGACAACCGCATCAATCAGGAGATCCTCACCACCGTCCTCCAACGGAAGGGCCACGCCGTCACCCTCGTCGGCAACGGCCGTGAGGCGCTGGAGGCCGTGAAGGCCGGCACCGGCTTCGACGTGATCCTGATGGACGTGCAGATGCCCGAGATGGACGGGCTGGAGGCCACCGCCGCGATCCGCGCCTTCGAGTTGGCGAACGGCCACGCCCGCCTGCCGATCATCGCGCTGACCGCCAATGCCATGAACGACGAGGTCGAGCGCTGCCGCTCGGCGGGCACCGACGCGCATG
The DNA here is from genome assembly GCF_038442325.1 of Methylorubrum subtropicum. Classification (NCBI taxonomy): domain Bacteria; kingdom Pseudomonadati; phylum Pseudomonadota; class Alphaproteobacteria; order Hyphomicrobiales; family Methylobacteriaceae; genus Methylorubrum; species Methylorubrum subtropicum. The sequence goes on from NZ_JBBXMW010000027.1 coordinate 44,897, forward strand.
TGGCCAAGCCCGTGCACTGGCCCGACCTGTTCGGAACGATCGACCGGCTGTGCCGGGCGGATGCTCCGGCGCCGGCCCGCATCCTCGACGAGGCGATGCTGGAGATGATGGCAGGCGTGGTGGGCCGCGAGCGGATCGGCGACCTCTTGGCGGCGGCGATGCGCGAGATCGAGCGGCGGGTCGGCCTGCTCTGCGCCGCCGAGATCGGCGCCAGGGACTTCGCCACCGAGGCGCACGCGCTCGTCTCGCTCAGCGGCCAGCTCGGCTTCGTCGAGCTGTCGGAGCTGTGCCGCGATCTGGAAAAACGCACGACCGGCGCGGACGGACGCCTACGCGCCGCCGAACTGCGCGAGGCGGCGGAGCGGGCCCGCAACGCCATGGCGACCAGCGCCTACGCCAAGGCGGCGTAGGCGCGAGGCTTCAACTCAACGGGAGCCGATCAGCTCGACGTCGAAGATCAGCGTGGCATTCGGCGGGATGACGCCGCCCGCGCCGCGGGGGCCGTAGCCCAGCTCCGGCGGGATGGTGAGGATGCGGCGACCGCCGGCCTTCATCGTGGCGACGCCCTCGTCCCAGCCGCGGATCACCTGGCCGGCGCCGATCTTGAAGCTGAAGGGCTGGCCGCGGTCGCGGGAGGAATCGAACTTCTTGCCCTTCTGACCGCCGCCGGCATCGAGCCAGCCGGTGTAGTGCACGGTGACCTGCTGGCCGGTCTGCGGCTCGGGGCCGGTGCCGACCACCTCGTCGACGTAGGACAGGCCCGAGGGCAGCGTGACGGGCTGGGCGGAAGCGGCTGCGGTCATGGCGAGGGCGATGGCTCCGGCGATGGGAAGGATCGGACGCATGAATCTCGTCTCGGCGCGTCGTTCGCGACGACGGGCCGGCGGGTTACCACGCTGCTGTTCGGAAAGCGAATTTTTGGGAATGGGGTAGGTTGGGGGCGCAGGGGAGCCCGGGGGTTCACCGCCCTTCTCTCATTCCCCTCACCGTCATTCCGGGGCCGCGCAGCGGAACCCGGAATCCACCCGTGATGCGCGGCCATACGAGGCGTCGCGGCCAGTCGTGGATTCCGGGTTCGCTTATCAGCGCCCCGGAATGACGGGGGTCAGTTTCTCAGTACCGCGCACTGAGCGCGGCGCGCTCGGTCACGCAGGCGCCTGCCGCCGGGCCGACCACGAGGTCGCCCTGGCGCGGGTTGTTCAGCGCCAGCGGCGCGGTGTCCTTGCGGCCCCAGAAGCCGCCGCCGAGCTGCTCCTCGAAGAAGCCGTCGCCGAACCGGATGTAGCAGCGGTCGATCACCGCGACCGTGCCGTAGCTCGCCCGGAACGCCGCGCCCTCGGGGCCGGCGCCGGGGCCGCAGGTCAGGGCCACGTCGATGCGGCCGGACTGGTTGAAGCGGATCGCCTGCGAGCGGTGCGGGCGCACCGCGACCCAGGGGCCGCCGTCGCGGCTGACGAGGGCGGTGTAGCCCGAGCGGTTGACGATCTGCCGGGTGCAGCCGGCCTCGGCCGCGCTCGTTGTCACGAACCCGCCGAGGAGGGCCGCGAGGCCGACCACCGTTCTCACCCCGTGCATCCCGTCTCTCCCGTCCCGCGCCATACGGCCACGCTCGCGTCGATAACCGCCTGGGCGGGCTGCGCGTTCCCGCGCACGATACGTACCGAGTACCGACAAGCCGCCGAAGGATCGCACAAGGCCGCGGTTGCCCCGAGACCGGCGGACTGCGTAAGCTCGATTCATAATTCAACGGCTCGCGGGCAGCGCGGGCGGGGGGAACTGCGATGGGCCGAGGCCATATCTTCGTGCCGCCGCATCGAGGCGCGTGATGGCCGAGCCGCCCCGTTCCGGGCCGCTCGCGGGCCTGCGCGTGATCGAACTCGCCCACATCATGGCCGGCCCGGTCTGCGGGCTGATGCTCGGCGACATGGGCGCCGAGGTGATCAAGGTCGAAAAAATCGATGGCGGCGACGACACCCGCCGCTCGGTGCCGCCCGCCATCGAAGGCGAGAGCGCCGCCTACATGATGATGAACCGCGGCAAGCGCGGCATCAGCCTCGACCTCAAGAACCCGGACGGCAAGGCGGTGCTGCGCCGGCTGCTGGCGGGAGCCGACGTGCTGATCGAGAACTACCGCGCCGGCACGATGGAGCGGCTGGGCCTCGGCTACGACGTGCTGAAGGCCGAGTTTCCGGCGCTGATCTACTGCTCGCTCTCCGGCTTCGGCCGCTCCGGTCCCTATGCCGAGCGGGCCGGGTTCGATCTGGTGGCGCAGGGCATGAGCGGGCTGATGAGCATCACCGGCGAGGGGCTGGGGCGCCCGCCGATGAAGTGCGGCCCGCCCGTCACCGACATCACCGCCGGCCTGCTCGCCGCGATGGGCGTGCTGGCAGCCTACGCCCATCGCCTCAAGACCGGCGAGGGTCAGATCGTGGACACCTCGCTGTTCGAGGCCGGCATCACCCTGACCTACTGGCAATCGGCCATCGCCATGGCGACGGGCGCCGCGCCGGGGCCGATGGGCTCGGCTCACCCCCTCAACGCCCCCTACGAGGCATTCGAGACCGCGGACGGGTGGATCACCATCGGCGCGGCCAACCAGACCAACTGGCTGCGGCTGCTCGGAGTGCTCGGCGCCGAAGACCTCTCGGCCGATCCGCGATTTTCCGCCAATCGCGACCGGATGGCGAACCGCGAGGCGCTGGCCGCAGCGCTCGCCCCGCATTTCCGCCGGTCCCCGTCCGCCGATTGGCTCGCCCGGCTGGAAGCGGGCGGCGTGCCCGCCGGGCCCGTGCTCGACGTGCTGGCGATGCAGGCCGACCCGCATACACGCGCCCGCGCGATGGTGGTCGAAGTCGATCACGCCCGCGCCGGGCGGATGGAGACACTGGGCCTGCCGGTGAAATTCTCGCAGACGCCCGGCCGCGTCCACGGCCCGGCGCCGCTGCTCGGCGAGCACAGCCGCGCGATCCTCGCCGAGGTCGGCTACGATGCGGGGCAGATCGACGATCTGATCGCCCGCGGCATCGTCGGCGAAACCGCAGCCTGATCCGAAAAAACCGGAGCCTGACCGATGACGACCGAGGCCGCCTTGAGCGACGAACTCCTCTACGCGGTCGATGACGGCGGCATCGCCCGCATCACCCTCAACCGGCCCCAGGCCCGCAACGCGCTCACCTTCGCGATGTACGAGCGGCTGGTCGAGCTGTGCGGGCGGATCGAGGCCGACCGCTCGGTCAAGGCGGTGATCGTGACGGGCGCGGGCGACAAGGCCTTCGCCGCCGGCACCGATATCGGCCAGTTCCGCAATTTTCGCACGGCCGAGGAGGCGCTGGGCTACGAGCGCTTCATGGACAAGGTTCTCGGCAGCCTGGAGCGGCTGCGGGTGCCGACCATCGCCGCGGTCGCGGGCGCCTGCACCGGCGGCGGCATGGCGATCGCCGCGGCCTGCGACCTGCGCATCGCCTCCCAGGACGCCCGCTTCGGCATCCCGATCGCGCGCACGCTCGGCAACTGCCTGTCGCAATCGACCCTGCGGCGGCTCTCGGGCCTGATCGGCGCGCCGCGGGTGAAGGACATCCTGTTCACCGCCCGCCTCGTCGGCGCCGACGAGGCCCGCGCCATCGGCTTCGCCAACGAGGTCGTGGCGGACGCCGCCGCCGTGCAGGCCCGCGCGAGCGAACTGGCGACCCTGCTCGCGAGCCACGCCCCGCTCACGCTGCAGGCGACCAAGGAGGGCCTGCGCCGCCTGTCCAAAGGGCAGGCCAGCGAGGGGCAGGACGCATCCGGCGACGACCTGATCGTGCTCTGCTACACCAGCGAGGATTTTCGCGAGGGCATGGACGCGTTCCTGTCCAAGCGCCCGCCCGCGTTCAGGGGGCGGTGAGGGCGGGGCCAGCGCTCCTCCCACACACCCCCCTCATCCTGAGGTGCTCAGCCGAAGGCTGAGCCTCGAAGGAGGGCTCCAGCGAGTCGCGCGATCCCTGGAGCCCTCCTTCGAGGGCCGCTGACGCGGCCACCTCAGGATGAGGGCGGTGGGTGGGATTGCCGGGAGAACCGCCGGGCTGGCGCTTCCCCGCCTCAGCCGTCCTCCTCGCCGTACATCGCGGCGATCACCGGCTTCTTCGAGCGGATGTGATTGCGCATCACCGTGGCGAGCGCGTCGCCGTCGCGGGCGCGCAGGTGTTTGATCATCCGCTCGTGCTCATCGACCGCCTTGGCCCATTGCTCGTCGGTCTGGTGGGCGGTGTAGCGGGTGCGCTGGATGCGGCCGGTGAGCCCGTCGTAGAGGCTGCGCAGCTTGGTGTTGCGGCTCGCCTGCATGATCGCTTCGTGGATCTCGCGGTTGAGCCGGAAATACGGGGCCGTGTCGCGCGCCTTCCAGGCCTCGATCATCGCGTCGTGCTTGGCCGCGATGGCCTCGATCTCGGCATCGCTGATGACCCGGCAGGCGATGTCGCAGGCCGTGGCCTCCAGGCCGGCGACGATCTCGATCATCTCCTCCAGCTCGGTCTGCGAAATGCTGGCGACCCGCGCACCGCGATTCGGCAGCAGCTCCAGAAGACCTTCCGTCGCCAGGATCTTGATCGCTTCGCGCAGCGGCGTGCGCGAGATGCCGAAACGCTCTGTCAACTCGCTCTCGTTGACCCGCGCGCGCGGCTCCAACTCGCCGTCGTTGATCAGCTCGCGCATGCGGTCGGCCACCTCGTCGTGGAGGTAGCGCCGGCTGATCCCGATACTGGGCTCAATTCTATTCATCGAGCGGTCAAATCATTCTTGAATGCGAGATTTCGCGATTCGATGTCTAGGGAGCGGCTCGTCCGATGTCGAGGCAGGACCGGCATCCCGACTTCGCGAGCCGGTTGAAAACCTTGTCGGTGTCGCCGGAAGCGCTCCCCGGCAGCGCCCGGACCGAGCTTGGCACGGTTTGTATTTTTCATGCAATATCGTGCCCGACCAGCCGGGCCCCGGCGGCGAGACACGAAACCGCGATGATCGACCTGTTCAGCGACACCCAGACCCGGCCGACGCCCGGCATGCGCGAGGCCATGGCCAGGGCCGAGGTCGGCGACGAGCAATCCGGCTCCGATCCCACCACCAACGCCCTGTGCGAGCGAGTGGCGGCCCTGCTCGGGCTGGAGGCCGGCGTGTTCATGCCGTCCGGCACGCTGTGCAACCTCGCCTCGATCCTCGTGCACACGCGGCGCGGCGACGAGATCATCGTCGACGACCAGTCGCACATCTACAACACCGAGGCCGCGGGCGCGGCGGCGCTCGGCGGCGTGTCGGTGCGGCCGCTGTCCACAAGGGTCGGGCTGTTCACGGCGGATGCCGTAGCCGCGGCGATCCGTCCCCGGCAACGCACCGCGCCGCGCTCGGCCCTGGTCTCGATCGAGCAGACCACGAGCTTTTCCGGCGGCACGGTGTGGGATCTCGCCGAGATGCGCCGCATCCGCGACGTGGCGCAGGGGCGCGGGCTGGTGGCGCATATCGACGGCGCCCGCCTGCTCAACGCGGTCGCCGCCACCGGCATCCCGGCCTCCGACTACGCCGCGGGCTTCGACAGCGCCTGGATCGATCTCAGCAAGGGGCTCGGCTGCCCGGTGGGCGCGGTCCTGTGCGGCTCCTCCGCGTTCGTGGAGGCGGCGTGGCAGTGGAAGTACCGGCTCGGCGGCGCCATGCGCCAGTCGGGCGTGCTCGCCGCGGCCGGGCTCTACGCGCTGGATCACCACATCGATCAGCTCGCCCGCGACAACGCCCACGCCAGGGAGCTTCACAAGGCGGTCGCCGGTCTACCGGGCCTCGATTTCGATGAGACGGCAGGGCAGTCGAACATCCTGTACTTCTCGGTTGAAGGCCTCGGCATCACGGGCGCGGAGTACGCCGCCGCCTGCCTGGAGGAGGGCGTGCGGGTGCGCGCGCTCGGCACCCACCACATTCGCGCCACCACCCATCTCGACGTGGACGCGGACGGCATCGCGCGGGCGGCCGAGGTGATGCGGGCGAAGGCTTTGGCCTTTGCCAAGAAGCGCTAAAGCATCGGCCCGAAAGGTGGGAGCCGGCTTTCGGAAAAAGCCGATGCGGCACAATAACTTAGCGCGTCGTCTTGGATATGATATCCAGGACGACGCGCTAAGCGTCGAAGAGAGCGGCGACCGGCAGCGTCAGGCCGGGCGGATCGAGGCGCAGTTCGCCGGACGAGGCGATCCGGGTCTCGATCAGCTCGCCCTCGCCGCGGCGGTGGTGGATGACCGTGCGCCGCTCAGCATCGACGATGAGGTAGTGAATCACGCTCGGCAGGCGGAAGTACCCCTGAAGCTTGTGGCCGGTATCGATGCGCTTCGTGCCGGGCGATAGCACTTCGACGACGATGATGGGGCTGTCCGCCTCCACGGCATCGTCGGATAAGAGTTCACCGCACTGTACGAGCGCATCCGGCTCGAAGGCGGTACGCGCATCGACCCGCACGGTCATGCCGTCGGGCAGCATTTCGCAGGGGAGGCCCGCGTCCGATATGGCGCGTTCGAGCGCGGACTGCACACGATACTTCACGCGGGTGTGCCGCGCTCGTTGCGGCGACATCGCCACGACCTCGCCGTCGATGAGTTCGTGGCGTCCCGGTTGCCCCTCGGCCCAGGTGAGGAACGCATCGACGGTCATGTCGGCTTTAGCCTGGACGCTCATGTTTCGAGACTAACACAGGGCCTTCATGCCGCGAAGGCGGCGCCGCTACGGCTGCAACGCCTTCGCCTCGCACTGCGCGTAGTCGCTCGCCGCCTTCACGTAGGCGTTCAGCTTCTGCAGGTAGGCCTCGGCGAGCGGCCGGTAGGTTTGGACCTGCGCGTTGTAGGCCTTCACGGCGTCGTTGAAGCTGTAGGCCTCCCAGCCGGGGCAGCCGCCCTTGGCGTCGAGGCAAGCGGGTTTCTCGGGGCGCTTCGGCGCCGTCGGCCGCGCCTCCGCCGGGGGCGGGGCGGGCGGCATGCAGGGGGCGGCGAGCGCCGGGCCGGCGAGAAGGCCGATCAGGCCGAGGGCGGCGCGTCGTCGGGTCGTCATTGGCATGGTCCTCGATCCTGCCCCCATTCCGGGCGGCTTCTGTCCAAGTGGCCCGCTTCCCGTCAAGCGAGGGCCGGCTTGCGTGCGACCAGCAGCAGCGAGACGCCCTCGTCGCGGCCGGGCTTCGGCAGGGGCATGAACCGGCTCGCGAGATAGGCCGGGAGCGCGGCGGCGAGCGGCGCGAGGTGCCACGCGGCGGCGTGGCGGTAGTGGCGCGTCGTCGCCTTCACGGGCGAGAACCGGGCGAGCCAGTAGACGAACACGTCGGCGCGCGACCAGGGCACGACCAGCACCTCGGCCTCCGTCAGCCCGGCCCGCGCGGCGAGCGCCCGCAGCGCGGGGGCGGTCCACCATGTCAGATGGTGCGGCACGGCGTTGGTGAGCCAGTTCGGAACGCGGGTCGGGGCCGAGGGCACGTGCGGCACGCAGACGAAGGCGGAGCCGCCGGGGCGCAGGGCGGCGGCCATCTCGCGCATCAGTCCGAGCGGGTCCTCGACATGCTCCATCACCTGAAAGGCGCAGGCCGCGTCGTAGAAGCCCGAGCGCTCCGCCAGATGCTCGGCCAGCATCTCGGCCCGCGCCCACGGATTCTCGGAAGGGTCGCCGGAAAAGTTCGGGTCGAGGCCGGTATAGTCGGCCCGCGGCACGCGGTGGCGGAAGGTGCCGAAGCCGCAGCCGACATCGAGCACCCGCGCGCCCGGCGCGATGCACTCCGCGACGAGCCCGAACTCGGCCCGGCCGGCATCGCGCAGGTACCCCTGCATGAAGCGGCTACGGTAGAAGCCGGCATAGAAGCCCGCATCGCCCGCCCGCATGGGATCAAAGAAGTAGAGGCCGGTGGGCGATTCCCACAGGCCGAAGCGGGCGGCGCCGCGAAAGCTCGGGCGCGGATCGGTGCGGTGGACGATGCGCCACAGCGCCGTCAGCAGCCGGGCATCGACGACCTGCACCCGCCGTACCGCCGGTTCGCCGGTGACGGGGCAGAGGGGGTGAGCGGGCTCGCTCATCGGCGCATCCTCTCGCGGGCGAGACCGTCGATCCGGTCGGCGGCGATCGTTACACCGGGCTCCTCGGAGAGGCGTCGACCGACTTCGGCGGCCGCCTGCGCCATGCCGGCATCGGACACCGCGCGGGCGATCCGGGCAGCGAGTTCCTCCGGGCCGACCTGACGCAGCGGCACCGGCTCTTCCGCCGCGCCGAGCGCCGCGACGCGTCTTCCCCAAAAGAGCTGGTCGCCAAGCAGCGGCAGGATCACGCTCGGGCGCCCGGCGCGCAGCGCCGCCGCGGTGGTGCCGGCCCCGCCGTGATGCACCACGGCGGCGACGCGGGGGAACAGCAGGCCGTGGTCGGCGTGGCGGGTATGGGTGAGGTTCGGCGGCAGGTCGGCGGGCGGTTGCAAGCCCCCCGGCCCGGTCTGGAGGATCGCCCGGCCGCCCCACAGTTCGAGGGCGCGCAGCACCACCTCGGTGTTGCGCTTGGCTCCCCAGAACATCGAGCCGAAGCCGACATAGACCGGCGGCGGGCCGGCGCCGAGAAACACCTCGATATGCTCGCCGAGGCGGGCTTGCGGATCGGGCCGCGTCTGCCACGCCCCGGTCACCAGCGCCGGCACCGGCCAATCGCCGGGATCGGGGCTGAGCGCCGGGCTCCAGGCGGCGATGTGGTGCAGGCCGGCGAGATCCTTCGTCAGCGGGTTGGACAGCGCCCGCAGCCCCCGGCCAAGGCCGTGGCGGCGCCGGATCTCGGCGAAGGAACGGCGCCCGAACAGCGACAGCAACCGGAAGGATTCGTAGCTCAACCGGTTCTCGATCCGGCCGCGATCGACCCCGCCGAACAGTGAGGCCGACATCGTCCGGGTCGGCAGCAGCGGCTGGGCCATCACCCGCACCGCGGGAATGCCGAGTTCCCGCGCCAGCGGTCCGGCGAAGAAGGCGAAGGGGTTGAACACGACGATGTCGGCGTCGCGCATCTCGGTGAGACTCGTCTCGATCAGCGTGGTCAGCCGATCCTGGACGGCGCGGCGCAGATGCCCGATCAGCGGCAGGCTGGAGAGGCCGGCGGAGAAGTAGTTGCGGAACAGCGGCTCGAAGCGCGGGTCCTTCAGGATCGCCTCGAAGCCCTCGCCGGTCTCGACCGGCTCCAGGCCGAAGCCGCGCACGCTCTTGTGGTAGTCGCTGGTGGTGACGAGGCGGACCGCGTGGCCGCGCTCGGTCAGCGCCCGGCCCAGCACGCAGAACGGCATCACGTCGCCGCGTGTGCCGAAGGTGACGAGGACGGTGCGCGGTCGACGCCCCGCCTCGTTGGACTGGTCAGACACCTTCAAAAGACCCTGCTCGCCCCGCGAGGTGCTGTAGCGGCCCGGCCCCGGCTGCGAAAGGCCGACGCTCAAGCCAGCACCGGCTGACCGGTGCGCAGCAGCGTCTCGGTGAGGTCGGCGGCTCGCGCGACGCCCCCGGCGCGGGCGATCTCTTCACGCAGCCGCACGGACGCCGCGCGAAACGCGGGCTCGTCCCGCACGCGGGCGACCGCCGCCGCGAGCGCGTTGGCCGAGAGGCGCCAGCGCGGCAGGCCGATCCCGGCGCCGGCATGTTCCACCCGCACCGCGATGGCGCCCTGCTCGAAGGCGATCGGCACGACGACGAGCGGCACGCCCGCGGCGCAGGCATCGAGCACGGTGTTGAGCCCGCCATGCAGGATCGCCACGGACGCCTCCCGCAGCACCGGCCCCTGGGGCAGGAAATCGTAGGCGAGCGGCTTGCCCGGCAGGCGGGCGACCTGCGCCTCGCTCAGCCCGCCCGCATGGGTGAGGACGAGTTGCATCCCGGCCCGCTCGGCGGCCTCGGCGAAGCGGCGAAACACGGAAAAGCGCCCGCCCTGGAGCGAGCCGAGCGAGGCGTAGGCGAGCGGGCGCCCGTCGCGGGGGAGGGCGAGGCCGGGGGGCGAGGGAGCGCGGATCGGCCCGACATAGTGGAAGACCGGCGGCAGTTTTTGGCGCGGGAATTCCAGCCCCGCGACCGTCTGCGCAATCTGCAGATAGGCCGAAAGGGCATGATCGACCCGGCGGCGGGGACCGAGATTCCACCGATCCGCGTACTCGATTACAACCGATCCGATCGGGCGCATCAGGTACGCGGTGGCGCGATGACCGACGCGGTTGCGCGTCAGCGCCCAGGGCGCCGCATGGGGGCGCCAGGGCGTGAAGATCGGCGGCACCGCCGCCTCCCAGTTGATCGGCAGCGCGCTCGCCAGCGAAACGTGCGGCAGCCCGAGATGCATCGCGGCGAGCCCGCCCGCCGCCTCGACCTGATCGCAGACGATGAGGTCGGCGCCGATCGCCCGGAGCGCCGCGGGCAATTCGCGGCACAGCATCTCGGTGATGCCGGCGACGCGGCTCACCGTGCGGCGCACCCCGAACGGCCCGTTGAGGCGCCCGATCCCGCGGTTCATCTCGGCGAGGAATCCCGCCGGATGGCTCGACGCCCCGAGCGGGCGGAAGGCGAGGCCGCGCGTCTCCACGAAGCGGGCGACATCCGCCATGTGCAGGAAGGTGGCGCGGTGGCCGCGCCGCTCCAGCTCGGCCGCCAGCGCCAGCATCGGGTTGAGATGGCCGAGGAAGGGCGGCGCGACGAAGGCGATCTGCGCCATGACTTCTTCCGCGCGAATCGTGAGCGGCCGCCTTCCTGCGCGGCACTTCGCCGAGATGCAAGGCCACGCAACGGTCAAGCTGAAACCGCGGAGCCCGATCGCGCGTTCAGCAGTCCCGAAGCGGCGCTCGACCAGTCTTACGGCTGTTCATAAACCGTTAAGGATGTTTCGTCGGGAAGAGCCCGGGATTGCGTGAGTCACGGTGACGAAACGCACCGCGGCATCCCAGCGAAACAGATTAGGAGTTACTTAACGGATGTGGCGGCCAGCGGGCCAGCCGATGGAGCGAGAGCGATGAGCCAGCGTATCGAAGACATCAAGTTCATGGCGACGATGTCCTTCGTCACCCTGTTCGGCGTCTGCCTGACCGCCCTGGTCGGCTGAACCCCGCCGACCCTCCCTTTATGACCCCAAACGTTTAAGAAGCCGCTTCCATCGCTCCCGTCTCGGGGAGCCGTTTCGGGGACCAGGCGTCCCCGCGCAGGACGCGGACGTTGCGAACCATCCATCTCATCGGCATCGGCACGGGCAATCCCGAGCACCTGACGCTTCAGGGCATCCGGGCGCTCAACGCCATCGACGTCGTCTTCGCCCTCGACAAGGGCGAGGCCAAGTCCGGCCTCAACGCCGTGCGCCGGACGATCTGCGAGCGCTACCGCGAGCGGCCCGGCTGCCGCTTCGTCGAGGCGCCCGACCCCGAGCGCGACCGCCGCCCCGTCGATTACGGCCTCGCAGTGGACGACTGGCACGCCGCCCGCGCGGCCCTCTACGAAGACCTGATCGCGACGCATCTCGGCGCGGACGAGCAGGGCGCCTTCCTGGTCTGGGGCGACCCGGCCCTCTACGATTCGACGCTGCGCATCCTCGACCGCGTGCGCGCCCGCGGGCGCATCGATTTCGCCGTCTCGGTCGTGCCCGGCATCACCAGCGTGCAGGCGCTCGCCGCCAGCCACCGCATCCCGCTCCACCGCATCGGTGAGCCGGTCCGCATCACCACCGGCCGCCGCCTGCGCGAGGCCGGCGCGGTGGACGGCGCCACCGTGGTGATGCTCGACGGCGACCCGCGCTTCGACGGGCTCGACCCGGCGCTGACGATCTACTGGGGCGCCTATCTCGGCACGCCGGACGAGATTCTTTTAAGCGGCCGGCTCGGCGACGTGGCGGACGAGATTCGCCGGGTGCGGGCCGAAGCGCGGGAGCGGCAGGGCTGGATCATGGACATTTATCTGCTGGTGCCGCCGGAGACGTGAGGCGGTTTCGTTCGAGGCGCCTCATCCCACCCACACCCCTCATCCTGAAGTGCGCAGCGTAGCGAAGCCTCGAAGGAGGGCTCCAGAGATCGCGCGCTCCGCTGGAGCCCTCCTTCGAGGCCGCTTCGCGGCACCTCAGGATGAGGGCAGGGCTATCGCATATGACTTTTCGGCGCGTCGATCCGCGTTGAAGGCCATGCGTTGACGCCTCCTTATAGACAGGAGGTGATCGATGCTGGAAGTGCAGGGTTTGTTTTCGGCGGTGCCGGA
>NZ_JBBXMW010000028.1:0-49855 GCF_038442325.1 Methylorubrum subtropicum
AGCGTCAGACCCTCATCGATCGCCGCTTGCGCCATCACGCGCAGGCCGCCTAACCTCTCAACCCAGATGGACCAGAGCCTCCGTTCCTGAGCAGCCCAAACCGTCTCAAATCATCTGACGACGGACAGCGCAGGTGATGATCCCGGACGGGCGCAGACACTCCAGGGGACCGACCGTGCCGGGGCTGGTGTCGGAGACGGTGTAGTAGCCTGCGGGCTCCTGCCAGCACGAGGAGCCGCGCCCGGGGGTGTGCTCGAGGTTCTTGGCCTCGTAGAAGCCTTGGGCGGCTACGTCGTCGCCGGCCATGACGTAGCGGGTCCACTGGTCGATATCCGCGATCGAGCGGCAGAACGTGGTCATGCTCTTTGTCTGGACCTCCCTAGCGTGGACCTGGGATGCGCAGAGCGGGGCGAGGGCAGCGATGAGGGCGAGGAAAGTGGTCTTCATGCCCAAGAGCTAACAAGGCTTGCATGAGCCGCCTGTGGCGGACTTGCGGCGCCCCTGGCATATCATGCTGGCAGCTGAATTTCATATTCCGAGCAGTTTCCTCGAGCAGGTGCACATGACCGACGGCGTTTTCATCGTCCGCAACGACAACACGCTCGTCGATATGCGGTCGAGCTCGTTTGAGAGTGAGGACCTGCTTCAGCAGCTCCTCGCGACCCATCCGAGCCTGATCGCCGGGGATGCCGTCGATCCGACAAACCCGCGCCGTTGGCTTCTGATCGCGCGCGAGCAGGCTGTGCCCGGCGAGGAAGGTGGGGCTGGGCGCTGGTCGCTCGACCACCTCTTCGTCGATCAGGACGGCGTGCCGACGCTCGTCGAGGTCAAGCGCGCGAGCAATACCGTAGGCAACCAAAGATACTTTCAGTGCTGAAAATTAGGAGGTTTAACGCCGCCTCTGCGTTTGATACCAGCTGCAATGCGAAAGATGTCGGGGAAATTTGCTTTTCCGTTGGACCGTATCTCTAATACCGCAATTTCATAAAGCATAAGCATGAGAGAAGTTTCATCGCTCCTTGAACTCGAGCCAAAAGACTCAAAGAGAAGTGGTAAAAGCTGTGTTGACTCGGACGCCGTCCGGATCGATTCCACCGTATGACTTACACGCCAAACTTCGATCAAATCAGATTGAAGGCACGGAACGCTTATGCCGCGCAGTGGCTCCATAGCCATATTTATCCACCAGTAGTCTTCGCTCAGCTCAGCTAGCCGAAGCTTGGATGCCTCGACGACACCTTCCTTTATGCCATGATGATCGATGGCTAAATCTGTCGGCGCCGGTTCGTAAGAAGCCGCTACAGACAAAGCTTTAAGAAAGCTACGAGGAGAACACTCCTCTCTAGCATCAGCCAAATGTAGAGGGAGCCACGAATATGTCGAACCTCTTTTTTTGTTTGCGCCCATCCATTCGCCAGCTATGACTGAAAATAGGGATTGTTGGGCCCACTCTGCATTCCACTCAATTCGGACACCATCACGGATTTGCATTCCCCGGCTCTCTACCAATCTCAACATAATGTCTTGAGAATCCGGGTCATTCATCAAATAGAAAAATAAAAGACCGAATAAATCGTGAGGACGCCAACGAAGATCGACACGCTCCGCTTGAAGCTTAGATGCATCTGGAAACCGACTCAAACGCGGATCAGCAAGTTGATCGGGACGGACAAAAATTTTTAAAGCAAGCCCTCTAAGCCCGCGCACTGATAGCGCAAACTTAAATAAGCCTTCAGTTAGATCTTGAATCTCACTCCAATTATCTCCAAGTCGATCAAGCGCATCAAATATCAAAAGAAATTTTTCGCCAGCGGAGCTGTAAGATTCAGCAGCCGATCTAAGTTTTAATCTTGATATTTCAGGAGATGATTCCGCTTGCATTGCGAGATCGAGTAACGATTGCTCCCTTGACGCGCCGCTATCTGAGGTGAGTGCCCGCAATGCAACCGCGAGCCATATGGATTCGGGAGAAACTCCAGAATTAACAATTCGCTTCAGAACAACTTTGTCAGGCGCTATCTCATCTGCGATCCCCGCGCGAAATCCAAATACCGCTTTACTAACATAATTAAGCCCACTCCTTGGATATGCGTCCGCTGCCACGGCACGAGCCGTGGGATCAACCAAGGCGCTTGACCAGAAGCTCTTTCCAACTCCTCGATTTCCCACGACCAGTGTCCTGTCAGGATCGAGCGCTCGCCCGTGGCTCCAAGGTGTGTATATTTGCTCAGGAGAGGGAGCCGCCTCATCAGCCCACGCCGCAGAACGATCAAGGCTGGACATGCACTTCCGAAGCGCTGCCATTTCAGAAGCATGAACGACGATCGTCACTTCTGTTACTCCTCAACCAAAAACAGGATTGTCATCTTTGATGCCAACTAGCTGCTCAAGATTTTTCAAGAAAGGTTCGTAAGCTGCTTTGTAGAGGTCTTCGCTTAAAAAGCTTCTGTCGCGGATGGGGTCAAAGTTAAGATAGCGCCCATCAAACCCGATGAAAAACGGATGATGAGGCGCCTGATTGTCACTCATACTAAAGTTGAACCGCATTTTATCTCCAACCTCAAGCTGACTAGGATCGGTGTCTGCCTCGTAAAAATGTTCTGATAGCGTATCGTAAAGTGAGTTGATAAACGATTCCCTATCAGCAGGGTTAGCAGAGGCTTTTGACTGGACAAACCGGAGATTGTAGCGCCAGTCGGATCCATCATTGATCGGCAATTGAGCTAGATGCGCCAGAAGGTAAGCAAATCCTTCAAATGTTTGTGGCTGATCAACGCCGAACATCAGCACGGTGGCATTTAATCCAAGTAGAGGAGCGGCGGTGAGTTCAGCCAATCCGGCACGAGCATCAATGAAGACGGCATCATATCGTCTTCGAGATGACATGCGGTCTACAAACGATCTAGTTTGCTGACGAAGAGTTTCAGTTGAGCCGTCAGGTTTTGGATCTTCTAAAACCGCTCGCGCGAGCTTGCTTAGAACGTTTTGCGGAAAGCGCATGCACAGCCGCCCGGTCGCAGGGACAACATCTACAATGCCCTGACCAGCTGTGCGATCAGTCAATTCGCTTGTGCCGACAAACTCGTCGAGATCCTCGTCATTGAAGCTACGGCGACCATTTTCTACCAAAAAATCTAAAGTCCCGTAATTTGGACGGTTATCTTGATTTAGTAGCATCGATCCGAGACCTGGCGCTTCAAGGTCGAAGTCGATCACAAGTATGTTGCGACCACGTTGGGCAAGATGAGATGCGGCCACGGCAAGCGCTGTTGAACGGCCTACGCCTCCTTTCAAGCTGCTAAATACAATCCTTGGAGAGGATAACCCCGTAGATGGTGGTGGCAACAGCCAATCTTGACCGACAATCCGCCTGTCTACGGTTTGAACAGTTATTTCCGTTAGATCCGGAAGAGTTTCAACGCGCCAGAGTGATGGCTCAAGCAATATTTTCCGCGATATGCTGGAATTTAAGTTGATGACCGCAGGCTCAGCCGCATATTCCGCAAGCCCAGCCTTAACGGAACTGGTTAGCTCATCAAGATCGCGCTTGCTATTTGCAGGCAAAAGGCAACATATTTTACCGAAAATGTCTCTAACAATAGCTATCTGCGTCGGCATTTCATTGCCGTATTTGGCCTTGAGGGACGTGAGTAGATTTGGTATCGCGGTATCATATGGCATCTGAGGGGCCTTATATCAAAGTCAATATTGCGATTTCAGCATCAGGTTTCCATGCCGAGCATTCAGCTGATGTGATATCACTATCCTGGGAATACCGTATCGCAGTGTCCCACATTGACATGTAATCTGATCGCCCTGATAAGGCTAAGATTGGTATTAGAGCAGAGGCTAGTCTCCCAGTTGCTAGTAGCGATATTTTTTGTTTGAGTGCCCCGGAGCCTTGACCCGAACCGAAATGCTTCCACATCGGATTTTGCTGTCGAGTTATGCCTAGAGATGGGACGCCGATGCGTTCGAGTGCTGCCTTGAATGCGCATTCGGCTGCGAACCCATAGTGATAGCCGGCACTTGAATATCTAGCAGCTGCCTCCAAATGCTCAGCATCATCGAAATGGCGATATGCAGCTTGTGCGTAGTCGGTCGTTAGCGGCATGGCTCGATCGGGGCTACCGTGCTTCGTTAGACTCTAGCGGTGTCTGCGTCGGTCTCTCAGAGGCGTGATAGCCGGTTTTTTGGTTTATGTCTCAGCACTTACGCTTGACGGTTGGCTAGGCGTCAGCTGCCGGTGCAGACGTGGAATGCAAGCCTCTGTGCGGATTGCATCTTCAGAGAGCGACAGCAGGTCTATCTCATCGTCATACAGGCAAGATGCGCCAAGGATAGTTCGTCGACGCGCGTGGGGGCAGAAGGCACTCCCTTGCCGAGCCTGCGATTCTTCTAAGACTTCGCTCCGCCTTTCGACCCGCGCTGTCAACGCTCCAAACGGATGTGCCGCGCGCGAACTCCACGTCCGCATACGCCGACAGGGCGCCGTGATCGGGTTGCTGGTTCCTACGCCCAACCGCTCGCCGATGTGGCCCAATTGCGCCGCGGACTGCTCCCGGCCCCAGAGACGTCAGTAGGTCCCGAGCTAAGTTTTTGATTTTGCAGGAGGCGCTTAGCAGGCTGGAGAGCTGAGGCTGGAGCCTTCGGAGGGCCCCGCGTTCATCCGTTTGAGCGGTCAGGATTTTCATTTCCCCCGCTCGGCGCCGTTGCGCGGGCCGCCCAGTTGGGCTACTCACGAAGCGGCCTAGCACCCGTAGCTCAGCTGGATAGAGCGTTGCCCTCCGAAGGCAAAGGTCACACGTTCGAATCGTGTCGGGTGCGCCAATCTCTTCAATGACTTAGCCAGCGTCTGATCCCTCCCCTTAAGGGGCTGCGGAAGCAGCGTGCGCCTTCTCGCCCGAGAGTGCGACCGAGCGACGTGTGGCGGTCGGCGGCTGGTGTTTGGTCCTGCCTGTCGCCTCGGCAGCATTTCAGCGCAGCGCGCCGCTATGCGCGGCGACGTCCCGCACCAGGGCGACGCGGCTGCGCGCTCCCGTTTTGGCGAACAGCGCCTTGAGATGCGACTTGACCGTGCTGACCGCGAGGCCGAGCTGCGCGGCGATGTCGTCGATGCTGCCGCCCCCCGTGACGGCCTGCAGCACGCGGACCTCGCTCGCCGTCAACCCATGCCGCCGTGCCAGCACCTCCAGGCCGGACATCACCGGGATCTCGGCGCGGCGGACGAACACGGCCGCCCGCGCCCCGTACCCCTGCCCGTGCCGCAAGCGCGCGCCGGAGGAGAGCGGCAGCACGTCGGCCATCCAGCAGGGCGGCGTGTGGCTGAGCGCGATCGAGACGGACTTGCGCGCGTCCGCAGGCGGCGCGGGGCGGGTGACGGCCTCGCGCACGAGGCGGTTCGCCTCCGCGTCCCGGATGCGTAAGGTTCCCTCGCGCTCGGCCAGAATGTCGCCCTGCTCCAGCATCGCCCGGCCGCCCTGGTTGACGAAGCCGAGGCGACCCTCGTCGTCCACGAGGAACACGGCGGTCGCGGCGGCCGCGAGCACGTCCTCCAGATCGCGGGCGGCCCGCGCGTGGCCGGCGAGCTGGCTTCCGATCCGCGCCGCGCGCCGGAGATGCGGGACGAGGACGGTAAGCCGCCGCCGCGCCTCGGCATCGACCGTGCCCTGCTCCTCGGAGCGGCGGACCGAGAAGGCCGCGGTGCTCGTCGCGTAGCGATGCAGGTTGACGTTGGCGGCATCGACGATGCCCTGCGGCGCGAGCCATTCCCGGTGGAAGCGCGTCGCCCGCATCTCCTCGGGCGGAACGATGTCGCCCCCGGTGAAGACCACGCCGGGCTCCACGAAGCTCGCCGCTGGAAACATCGGATTCAGGGCGGCGTAGGTTTCGAGGTAGAGCCGGGTGTAGTGCGGGTCCTCGCCCCAACTGTGGACGACGAAGGCCGAGCGGTCGAAGGCATCCTGCCAGAACAGGGCCGCCGAGACGCCGTTCACGAAGCCGCCGATCTCCTCCAGGACCGCCGGCCAGAGCGCGGCGTCGAGCGAGGCGTCGTAGATCCGGCCCACGAGATCCAGGGTGTCTTCCATCCGCATCGGCGCCCGCCCCGAGGTCGGTGTCTCCGACTCAAGTCTTGTGCCGTCCTCGTCGTTTTTTCGAGCCCGAATGTCCCGTTCGCGCCACTGCTCCACGCGTCTTTCAAAGGCGGCGTCGAATCCGGATCGGGCCACTGAGGGCAGGGCGCGAAGATTTCTCCGCCCGCCTCCTCCGAACGGTTGATGCGGAAGCGATACCGGACGGTTCAATAGGCGCGCCGGCGCACCCGCTCTTTCTGGCGGAAAGACTGCTTTCGTGCGTCGAGCGACGGGCCAGCGTGTGAGTTCGGTGGCCGATTGACTTCATGCATCCGCGCGGAGGAACACGATCCGAAGCGTGCAGCGCCTGCCACTTTAAAAGGACCAACCCATGCCGTCCGCCGTCGACAATGCTTGGAGGGAATATTTCGACCAGTTTCCTTTCGATGAGCATGCGTTCCTATACGATCAGGTCCGGCACGGACCCGGCAACGATGTCTTCACCGACGTCAAGGGCGGGACAACCTACTACTACGGTGGCGACGGCAACGATCTCGCCTACGGGCAAGGCGGCAACGACACGCTTGGGGGCGAAGGCGGCAACGACACGCTGCTCGGCGGGCCGGGCCGGAATAAGCTCTACGGTGGCGCCGGCAACGACATCCTGTATTCCGGCGGCACGACGACCGAGGCCTCGCATTGGTGTGACCACCTCGACGGCGGGGACGGCGACGACCTCCTCTACGGCAACGTCCGATGGGTCGAGGACGACCTGCTGTACGGCGGTCTCGGGATCGACACGCTGGATTACGCCAACGCCCGGCAGCGCATCTCCGTGACCCTGAACGTCGCCGACGTGAACACCGATCTCGGCTATGCCAGCGGCTACGATATCGGCATCGACACGATCGCTCAGATCGAGAACGTCACCACCGGATCGGGCGACGACGAACTCTGGGGCAGCTACGTCGGAAACCGACTGGCCGCCGGAAGCGGCAGCGACAAGCTGTTCGGCCTAGGGGGCAGCGACGCGCTGTCCGGTGGAAGCGACGGCGACGAACTCTACGGCGGCACGGGCGACGACCTGATCGGTGGCGACAACGGCGACGACAAGATCTTCGGAGAGTGGGACAACGACAAGCTCTACGGCGGCGAGGGCAACGACAGCGTCTCGGGCGGGGACGGCAACGACGAACTGTTCGGCTGGCTCGGCGCGGACCTCATGGGCGGCGATGCCGGCGACGACAAGCTCTACGGCGAGCAGGACAACGACAAGCTCTACGGCGGCGACGGCGCGGACGCCCTCTACGGCGGAGACGGCGACGACCTTCTGGCCGGATGGGTCGGCAACGACCATCTCGAAGGCGGCGCCGGCACCGACGCGCTCTACGGCGAGGCGGACGACGACACGCTCTACGGCTTCGACGGCGCCGACATCCTCTACGGCCAGACCGGTAACGACCTGCTGGTCGGGGGTACCGGCAACGACCGTCTCGACGGCGGCGACGGCACCGACACGCTCTACGGCGAGCAGGACGACGACGCCCTCTACGGCTTCGACGGGACCGACACGCTCTACGGCAATGCCGGCTACGACACGCTGGTCGGGGGCACGGGCAGCGATGTCCTCGACGGCGGCGAGGACGACGACACGCTGTACGGCGAGCAGGACGCCGACCAACTCTCCGGCGGCACCGGTGCCGACACGCTGGATGGTGGCAGCGGTGCGGACGTGATGGCGGGCGGTATCGGCGGCGATAGCTACGTCGTCGATCAGGCGGACGACCGGGTCGTCGAGGCCGCGGGCGAGGGCAACGACGAGGTGACGGCCTTCGTGAGCTACGCGCTCGCCGCCGGCCAGGAGATCGAGACCCTGCGGCTGGCCGCCGCGACCGGCGCGCAGAGCCTCAACCTGACGGGCAACGCCTTCGCCAACACGCTGATCGGCAACGACGGCGTCAACATCCTCAACGGCGGCGCCGGGGCGGATACGCTGAGCGGCGGGGTCGGCAGCGACGTCTACGTCGTCGATCATGCCGGGGACCGGGTGTTCGAGGCGAAGGGCGGCGGCGCCGACCGGGTCGTCACCAGCGTCTCCTACACGCTGGCCGCCGGCCAGGAGATCGAGACGCTGGCCACCACCAGCGCCACGGGCGCAGCCGGCCTCGCCCTGACCGGCAACGCGTTCGCCAACACGATCATCGGCAACGCGGGCGCCAACGTCCTCAACGGCGGCGCCGGGGCGGACGTCCTTCAAGGCCTTTCCGGCAACGACACTTACGTGATCGACAACGCGGGCGACCGCGTCGTCGAGGCGAAGGGTGGGGGCGCCGACCGGGTCGTCACCAGCGTCTCGTACACGCTTGGCGCGGGACAGGAGATCGAGACGCTGGCCACCACCGTCGCTACGAGTACGGCCGGCCTCGCCCTCACCGGCAACGCGTTCGCCAACACGATCACCGGCAATGCCGGCGCCAACGTGCTGAACGGCGCAGCCGGGGCCGATATCCTGACCGGCGGGGCGGGCAACGACACTTACGTCGTCGACCATGCCGGAGACCGGGTTTTCGAGGCGAAGGGCGGGGGCGCCGACCGCGTCGTCACGAGCGTTTCCTACACGCTGGCGGCCGGCCAGGAGATCGAGTCGCTGGCCACCACCAGCGTCACCGGTACGGCGGCCCTCAAGCTCGCCGGCAACGCGTTCGCCAACGCGATCACCGGCAATGCCGGGGCCAACGTCCTCGACGGCATGGCCGGCGGCGACACGCTCACCGGCTTGGCCGGCAAGGACACGTTCGTGTTCTCGACGGCGCTGGGGGCGGGCAACATCGATCGCATCACCGACTTCTCCGCCGCGGACGACACGATCCAGCTGTCGAAGGGCCTCTTCACTGCCCTTTCGGCCGGGACGCTCGCGGCCTCGGCGTTCAAGGACCTGAGCGTGGCGGGCGCCAAGGTCGATGCGGACGACCGCATCCTCTACAACAAGACTACGGGCACCCTGTCCTACGATTCCGACGGCAGCGGGTCGAAGGCGGCGGTGCAGTTCGCGATCCTCGACACGAAGGTCGCGCTGACCCACGCCGACTTCTTCGTGGTGTGAGTGCTCTCGAGAGAGGCGTCTCGTGGCGCCCCTCTCGTCCGCTGACTAGAGCATCGTCCTGGATATCGTATCCAAGACGATGCTCTAGGTTCTTGTGCCGCATCGGCTTTTTCTGAAAGCCGGTTCCCACCTTTCAGGCCGATGCTCTAAGCGCCAGCGGCGCGGTTGGGCGACGAAGTTCGAAATGCGGGCGCCGCGCTCCATCACGCGCGTGGAGGAGCGGCCAGTCGCTCGGGCCTGATGGCCCGTCATCGTGCTCATGGGCCGAAACGATTTCAGGCCTCCGGCGCGGTCCAGCCGATCACGGCCGTCATCGGATCGCTCGGAGCCCCCTCGGGGATCAGGGTGCGTGTCTCGGTTCGCGCGAAACCGGCGCGTCGCAGATACAGATCGACGAGCTGTGCATGCCCCGTCGCGTCGAGGACGCTCCAGATCGCGACCGCTTTGGTCGGAAAGCAGCGGTTCGAGAAGCTGATGACGACGGGCGATCCCGGGCGGAGCACGCGCGCGACGTCGGACAGCACCGTCACCGGCTGCTGGAGGTACTGGACCGACACGCAGATCAGCGCCGCGTCGAGGCTCGCACTCTCCAGGGGGAGATGCGGCTCGGCATTGAGGTCCTGCACGAAGCGCCGCGTCAGTCGCGGATTGGCGTCGAGTTCGCGCTGGTTCAGACCGTGGCCGATCACCGCCGCGAAGGCCGTATCCGGCGGGAGGTGACTGACCCAGCTCGACATCAGGTCGAGGATGACGCCGCCCGGGGGGAGCAGCTCGGCGTACAGGCGCGTCACCGCGGCGATGGCCGGCGCATCGATATGCGTGACGAAGCGCGGCTCCCGGTAGAAATGCGGGTCGGGCGAGGGGTCGTGCTTGGCGAACGCCTCGGCCGGCAACTCGGGCAGGTCGGGCGAGGGAATCAGGGTCGCGGACATGGGGCGCGGGCCAACCGTCGAAGTTGCCTGTGACGGCGAGCCAACGGATGCGCGGCCGCCCCGGTTCGAGATGGCGCGCGGAGCCGGATGCCGCAGCCGCGGCGCCGGCGCAGGGACGCCCGGGAAAACCGAGCCGCCCGCCTCACGGCACCCGCCGGACCCGCAGGCGCCACCATGTCGCGCTTGCCCGCCGCCCCGGACCGCGCGGCAATCCCGTACGGGATAGGCTTGTCGTCCTTCGATCCAGCAGGGAGCGCCCGAGCGGCGCGAAGCGCGTTTGCCTCCATCACCCACCGACCGGCTGCCGACCAGCGAGCGGCTGCCGACCAGCGAGCGGCGGCCGACCAGCGAGCGGCTGCGCAGCGCCGCGGCGGCCCGGATCGGCCCGTTCCGGCACCTCCCGGCTTTGTTCAGCCTCGCCTGGGCGACGAGCCGTGCGCTCACGCTCGCCAGCATCGGCCTGCGGCTCGCCCGCGCGGCGATTCCGGCGCTGATGCTCTACGTCGCCAAACTCGTCGTGGATGCCGTCGTGGCCGGGCGGGCGGATGCCGCCGCGCTGGCGGACGCCGCGGACTGGCTCGCCCATCCGGCCTTGCGGCAGGTCGGCCTCTTGATCGGGGCCGAACTCGCGCTGGCGCTCGCCTCCGACCTCCTTGGGCGGGCCACGACGCTGGTCGACGGGGTGCTGGCCGAGAGGACCGGCAACGCCACCACGCTGCGGCTGATGGCACACGCCGCCACCCTCGACCTCGCCCAGTTCGAGGACCCCGCCGTGCAGGACGGGCTGGAGCGCGCCCGGCGGCAGGTGGCGTGGCGGGCCAACCCCATGGGCCAGCTCCTCGGCCAGCTTCAGGATGCGCTGACCGCCCTGTCGCTGGCGGTCGCCGTGGTGGCGTTCCTGCCCTGGGCCGTCCTCCTGCTCGTGCTGGCGCTGATCCCGGCCTTCCTCAACGAGCTTCACTTCAACCGCCAGGGCTACCGCCTCGCCTACCAGCGCTCGCCGGACCGGCGCGAGGGCGACTACATGCGCCAGCTCGGGGCCGGGGCCGAGACCGCCAAGGAGATCAAGCTGTTCGGCCTCAGCGGCTACCTCGCCGAGCGCTTCCGGACCCTCGCCGACCGGGCCTTGCGCGAGAACACCCGCCTCGCGCGCCGCAGGGCGGTGGCGGGCGGGCTGTTCGCCAGCCTCGGGACGCTGGCCTACTACCTCGCCTACGGCGTGATCGCGCTGCGCACGGCCACCGGCACGCTGACGCTCGGCGACCTCACCTTCCTCACCGGCGCCTTCCTGCGTCTGCGCGGCCTCGTCGAAGGGCTGCTGCTCGGGGTGTCCCAGCTCTCGGGGCAGGCGCAGTATCTCGACGACCTGTTCGGCTTCCTCGCGCTCGCACCCCGCCTGCCCGTGCCGGCGCGGCCCGCCCCGTTCCCGACGCCGATCCGCGACGGCTTCGTGTTCGAGGCGGTGGGCTACCGCTATCCCGGCGCCGAGCGCTGGGCGGTGCGCGACCTCTCGCTCACGATCCGGGCCGGCGAGGTGCTGGCGCTGGTGGGCGAGAACGGCAGCGGCAAGACCACGATCGTCAAGCTCCTGGCCCGGCTCTACGACCCGACCGAGGGGCGCATCCTGCTCGATGGGCGCGACCTGCGCGACTACGACCCCGAGACCCTGCGCACGCGCATCGGCGTGATCTTCCAGGACTTCGTCCGCTTCGACCTGACGGCTTCCGAGAACATCGCGGTCGGGCGCATCGCGGCGCGGGGGGAGCCGCAGCGCATCGAGGGCGCGGCGGCATCCGCGCTCGCCGACGCGGTGGTGGCGCGCCTGCCCGCGGGCTACGACCAGCGGCTGGGGCGGCGCTTCGAGGACGGGGTCGATCTGTCGGGAGGCGAGTGGCAGAAGCTCGCCATCGCCCGCGCCTACATGCGCGAATCCGAGGTGCTGGTCCTCGACGAGCCGACCGCGGCGCTCGATGCCCGCGCCGAGGCCGAGGTGTTCGCCCGCCTGCGCACGCTGGCGCTCGGGCGCACCGCGCTCCTCATCTCGCACCGTTTCTCCAGCGTGCGCCGGGCCGACCGCATCGTCGTGCTGGGGGCCGGCCGGGTGCAGGAGGCCGGCACGCACGAAGAACTGGTCGCGCGTGGCGGGCGCTACGCCGAACTGTTCGAACTGCAGGCGGCGGCCTACCGGTAGACGATCCCCGACCCGTGCAGGCTGCGCCGATGCGCGTCTTTCTCTTCCTCGCCGCCCTCCTGTCCTAGAGCATCGTCCCGAAAGGTGGTTTCCGGCTTTCGGGAAAAAGACGATGCAGCACAAGAGCCTAGACGGTCGTCCTGGATCCGATGTCCAGGACGACCGTCTGGTGCTCGCCGCCGTCGCGGTCGCGGACGGGAAGACGGATATTTAGATCGGGATCGCGGCGACGGGCTTCATCGACGCCGTGATCCTGTTCGGTCAGGTCGCGATCCTCGGCGGCCGGAAGGCGATTCGAAAGGCGCTCGGCGACCGCTGACGGGCCGGCGCGGGGCACCCGCTCGACGCCGCCGCCGAGGGGCCCCCGCGCGAAGGCGCCGTCAGTTGCCGTAGAGGTAGGTCGGCAGCCAGAGCACCATGCCGGGCCAGAGATACATGATGACCATGCACAGGATCACGATGCCCATATACGGCATCATCCCGGCGAAGATCTGATTCAGGGTCACGTGCGGGGGCGAGACGCCCTTGAGGTAGAAGGCCGACATCGCCACCGGCGGCGAGAGGAAGGCCGCCTGCAGGTTCACGAAGACCAGCACGCCCCACAGGATCGGGTCGATGCCGAAATGCTTCAGGAGCGGCATGAAGATCGGCACGAAGATGATGATGATCTCGGTCCATTCCAGCGGCCAGCCGAGGACGAAGATGATCGCCTGGGACAGGATCATGAACTGGAGCGGCGTCAGCCCGAGCGAGAGCACCCATTGCTCGACCAAGGCCTGACCGCCGAGCAGCGCGAACACCGCCGAGAACAGGGCCGAGCCGACGAACAGCCAGCAGATCATCGCGGTGGTCTTGGCGGTGAGGAACACCGCCTCCTTGGTCCGCTTCCAGTTGAGCGTCCGGGCCTGGAGGGCGAGGACGAAGGCGCCCGCCGCGCCCACGGCCGCCGATTCCGTCGCGGTGGTGATGCCGAACAGGATCACCGCCAGCACGAGGAAGGAGAGGATGCCGAGCGGCATCACCGAGGAGGAGAGGAGCTTCAGCACCTCGAACCGCTCGGCGTCCATCCGGCGGTAGTAGCGGGCGAGCACGACGAGGCTGAGCGCCGAGACGAAGGCGAAGCTCCAGTAGAAGCCCATGGCCGGTGCGGCCTCGACCGCGACCGCCTCGGGCGCCGGCCCGCCGCCGAGCACCTCCAGCCCCTCCGGCGGCGCGTCGTCGCTCCGGGCCGTCTGGTAGATGGTGACGTACCACCAGACGATGCCGAGCACGGCGCTCGTCATCAGGAAGGGCACCAGCGCCGTGCCGAAGTTCTTCAGCGCCTTTCCGCGCGGGATCGCGGCGGCGGCCGTGCCGAGCTTGGCCCGCGCGAAGCTCGCGCGGAAAAGGCCGACCAGCATGTTGTTCGAGGCCGCCGCCTGGAGGCGCAGCATCCAGTCCTCCACCGGCACCTTCGTCTGCGCTTCGGGCAGGCGGGGGGCCACCGACGGGCGCAGGGTCGCCCAGAGGATGATGTAGGCGACGTAGAGCAGCGCGAGGAAGAAGCCGGGGAAGATCGCCGCCGCGTAGAGCTTGACCACCGACTGGCCCGCCACCGCCGCGTAGACGATGATCATGACGGAGGGCGGGATCAGGATGCCGAGCGTGCCGCCGGCCGTGATGACGCCCGCGGCGAGCCGCGTGTCGTAGCCGGCCTTGAGCATCGGGTTCATGGCGATGACGCCCATGAGCACCACGACCGCGCCGACGAGGCCGCTGGCGATGCCCCAGAAGGTGCAGACCAGAAGCGTCGCCACCGCGAGCGAGGCGGGCACGCGCCGGAACGAGAGCTGCACCGCGTAGAACATCTTGTCCACGAGAGCGCCACGCTCCATCACGTAGCCCATCAGGACGAAGAGCGGGATCGAGATCAGCACGTCGTTGGTCATGGCGCCGTAGGTGCGCTGGACCATGAGGTCGAAGATGCGGTTGTCGATCAACGCCTCGTTCGGATTGTAGAAGGCGTAGAAGCCGAAGAAGATGCCGAGCCCCATCAGCGTGAAGGCGGTGGGGAAGCCCATCATGATCGCGACGACGATCAGTCCGAGCATCAGCAGGCCGAGGCCCGGATCGGTCATGTGGTGGGGTCCCCTGCCATGCCGCGCTGGCGCGCGGATTCCTCGATTGCGTGGGCGCGGGCGATCGCGGCCTCCCGCGCGGACGCATCGACGTGCTCGCTCTGGGCGAGCTGCTCCTCGACGACGTCGATCTCGCTGACGTCGCGCAGGCGGCTCGGCCACGCGCCGGTGCGCAGGCAGACGATGCAGCGCACGATCTCGGCGAAGCCCTGGAGCATGATCAGCGCGCCCGCGACCGGGATCACCGTCTTGAAATGGTAGATCGGCGGCCCGTCCGCCGTGGTGGTGGAGTGCTCCCCGATGCGCCAGGACAGGGCGGCGTAGTCGTAGCCGGCGTAGATCAGCGCCAGGATGCCGGGGATGAAGAAGACGAAGTAGAGCACGAGGTCGAAGGCGGCCTGCGTGCGCGGGCGCATCGATCCGTAGAGGAAGTCGCCCCGCACGTGCGCGTTGTTGGCCAGCGCATAGGCGCCCGCCAGCATGAACAGCGTGCCGTAGAACATATTGCTGGCGTCGTAGATCCACGCGGTGGGCATGTTGAACCAGTAGCGCTTCACCACTTCGAGGCAGATGAGCGCCATCAGCCCGATGATCAGCCAGGCCGCGGCCTTGCCGACCCAGGTCGACAGGGCATCGACCGCGTGGAGGAAGCGCTGCACGCTCATGCGGAAGCCTCGGCAACGGGTGCGGGGCCGTCCGGCGCGGCCGGACGGCGGGGTGTCGTGGCGGCGAAGCGGGCCGGATCGCTCCGGTGCTCGAGGGCCGCCTTCGCGGCCTTCCTCCCACCCAACCCCTCATCCTGAGGTGCCGCGTCAGCGGCCTCGAAGGAGGGCTCCAGGGATCGCGCGATACGCTGGAGCCCTCCTTCGAGGCCTCCGCTTCGCTTCGGCACCTCAGGATGAGGGGGGTTGGTTAGGGAGCGGGGCGATGAAGTCTCACCGCGCCCCGATCGAGCCAGCCCTCGCGAAGTCCCGACGTGGCGGCGCATCCTGGGGAGGAGCGCGCCGCCACCGGGCGTTTCGTGAGGCCTGTTCGAAAAGGATCAGATCTTCTTCGCCGCGGCGTTCTGGCCGAAGTAATGGTCGAAGGCCATGCGCCGGTTGACGATCGTGTCCTGCTCCCAGCGCGCCGTGCGCTCGGCGAAGGCGATCTGCGAGGCGATGATCTCCTTGAACAGCGGGTTGTCCGCGGCCTTCTTCTTGACGACATCGTCGTAGACGTCGAGCTGCTTTTTCAGCAGCGCGTCCGGCGTCTTGTAGAACTTGACGCCCTTGCCCTGCAGCTCCTGATAGGCCTTCGAGTAGCGGTCGATCGCCTTCCACTGCATGTCCTGCGAGGCGGCCTCGGTCGCGTTGGCGATGATCGCCCGCAGGCGCTCGGGAAGCGCGTCGTACTTGGTCTTGTTGAACAGGATCTCGAAGGATTCGGCGTTCTGGTGGTAGCTCTGCAGCATGCAGACCTTGGCCACGTCCGAGAAGCCGAGCGCGAGGTCGGAAGCCGCGTTGTTGAACTCGGCCGCGTCGAGCAGGCCGCGGTCCATCGACGAGACGATCTCGCCCGCGGGCAGCGCGTTCACGGCGGCGCCGAGGCCGGTGAGCACGTCGATCGAGATGCCGACGGTGCGGAACTTCAGGCCGTTGAGGTCGTCCGCCTTGGCGATCGGCTTCTTGAACCAGCCGAGCGGCTGCGTCGGCATCGGCCCGTAGGGCATCGAGACGACGTTGGCGCCGATCGAGGCGTAGAGCTTCTCCAACAGCTCCTTGCCGCCGCCGTACTTGTGCCACGCCATCAGCATGTTGGCGTCCATGGCGAAGCCCGGGCCGGAGCCCCAGAGCGCCAGCGCGGTCTGCTTGCCGTAATGGTAGACCATCACGCCGTGGCCGCCGTCGAGGGTGCCCTTCGAGACGGCGTCGAGCAGGCCGAAGGCGGGCACGACCGCGCCCGCGGGCAGCACCTCGATCTTGAGGTCGCCGCCGGTCATGTCGTTGACCTTCTTGGCGTAGTCGAGCGCGAATTCGTGGAAGATGTCCTTGGCCGGCCACGTGCTCTGCCAGCGCATGCTGATCGGGCCTTGCGCCTTCACGACGGTCGGCGCCGCCACGACGGTCGCGGCCGTCGCGGCCACCCCCAGGAATCGGCGACGCGTCGCGCGCCGACCGGTCGGCTCCCGTGAACTCATCCTCGTCCTCCCTCACGCGCAGCCTTTTGGCGGCCGGCTTGGGGGCGATTCTAAACCTGAATATCGTATCCTGTCTTCTGCTTCGGGCACGAAACGCAACGAATTCGGCGAGCTGTCCCCAATCCGCAGATCTGTCATCGAGCCAAAAAATATTACCGGATAAGATGGATTAAGCCTCTGACTTCGACGTTGTGGTGCGCTAGGCAGTCGTCGGGCCTATTCGGTGGCCGGGTTTTCATCCCTGTGCCGTAACGGTCGGTACGCTCCCCGCCCGCCTATTGCGCCGCACAAAGAAGCGGCTCCCGATCTTCAGTCGAGCGCCGGCAGCGGCGATCCCGCGAGCCCGGAAGTTCCGTTCGATCCGCCCTCTCCACGCTCCGCATCCGGCGCTCCGCCGGGGTCGCGACAGGCGACATAGAATGCACGCAATCGATGATCATTATGAAATCAGCCCATTTGATTCATGAGGCGGTCGCCCGCACATTCCTCCTCACGAAGCGACGGCACCCCGCCGCAAGAACACGAACAGGCTGAACACCATGACCAAGCAGATCCTCTCCCGCGCCGCCGCCGGCCTCGCGCTGACCCTTCTGGCCACCGCCGCATTCGCGGGCGAGCCGGCCGCCATCGACAACACCAAGACGGTCGGCGCGCTCGCCCTGGAGACCCAGGGTCTCGCCACCGACACCGGCGCGGTGCACCGCCAGGGCGGCTACGCCCTGCCCGGCGCCGTCCAGTGGACGCTCCCGGCCGCCGACGACCGGGTGAAGCAGGCCGCCGCGTTCTGAGGCGGACAGCCGGGACGAAGGGGCGCCCCTCCGGCGCCGCCTGGAGCATCGTACTGCTCCTCGCTGGTCAGGAGCCCCTCGGCGTTCAGCGAGAGCTGAAGGTCGAGGCCGGGCACGGCCGGCGAGGCGCCGATGACGCCCGCGGCGGCCTCCACGTTCTGGGCCTGGATCTCGCGCACCACGTCGCCCGCCGATAGGCCGTGCTCGGCGACCCGCTGCGGGTCGAGCCAGATGCGCATGGAATAGTCGCCCGAGCCGAACAGCTGCACCTGCCCGACGCCGCCGAGGCGGGCGAGCCGGTCCTTGATGTTCAGCACCGCGTAGTTGCGCAGATACGTCATGTCGTAGCGCCCCTCGGGCGAGACGAGGTGCACCACCATGGTGAGCCCCGCCAAAGGGATGATCCCTTTGGAATCCCGGGGGTTGTGCCTCAGTGCAGGTGGAACTCGCCGGAGACCGTCGTCAGCTCGGCCGGCTTGATCAGGCGGCTGTGCATCACCCGCACCGAGTGCAGCGGTCCGTCGAGCCGCTCCTGCCAGAAGGCCAGGAACCGCTTCAGCTCGGGAAAGCGCGGGAACAGGTCGAGCTGCTGCCAGACGAAGGTCTGGAGCAGGTGCGGGTGATCGGGCAGGTGATACAGGATCTCGGCCGTGGTCAGGCCGTAGCCTTCGAGCCTGCGGCGAAACTCCGATGACAGGGCCATGCATCCACCTCGTCGAAGCCGGGTGACCCGCGGACGCGGCCGGGGCCGCGTCGCGACGGGGCCCGGTCCGGACGGAGCGGGCAGGGACAGTGTGAGCAACAACGGTGCCGCCAAGCTTGCCGGACGAACGGCCGCTCGATCCGGCCGCGATCGACGGACCGGATGGACTCAGGCGTCGCGTTCGAGCCCGTCCGGCCGGTCCACGTCGAAGCCGGTTGCCGCGTCGCCCGGCACTTCCAGCACGTCGGCCCGGCGGCTCAGGATCGGACCGGCGCCGCGGTCGCCGGAAAGGGCCGATAAATCGTCTTTCAGCAGGTTCAGATCGAGTAGGACCGGGTTGCCGCGGCGGTGATCTCGAACCGGAACCACCGCGCTCGGGGCGGGATCGGCTGCACGGTAGGCCGCGATCAGGCGATCGAGATGGGCGGGTCCGATCCGCGGCATGTCGCCGAGCAGCACCAGGGCCGCCCCCGTTTCCGGCGGCAGCGCCGCGAGCCCGGCCCTCAGCGAGGTCGACAGCCCGGCGGCATGGTCGGGGTTCTCGACGAGCGTCAGGTCGAGCCCGTCGAGCGCCGCCGCGACCGGCCCGGCATGGGCGCCCACCACCACCACCACCGGCCGCGCCAGGGACGCCAGCGCGGCCTCCGCGGCACGGCGCACCATCGCCTTGCCGGCGAATTCCGCCAGCATCTTCGGCCGCGCCCCGAACCGGGTGCCGAGCCCGGCGGCGAGGATCACCGCCGCGACGCGCCGCTCAGGCATCCTCGCCCGCCCTCGGCTGGCCGCGTTGGGGAATCTCGCTGAGGAGCCCGCCGACGCCCATCCGCACGATGTCGGCCCGCGTCACGGAAAGCCCGGCGAGCAGGCGGTGCAGCACGAAATCGAAGCCGTTCTCCTTGGGCGAGCGGGCGCAGCCCGGCGCGCCGATCACCGGCATGGCGCCGAGGGCGCCGAGCAGCAGCAGGTTGCCCGGATCGACCGGCATGCCGAACTGCTCGACCCGACCCCCCGCCGCCTCCAGCCCCGCCGGGATCACGTCGCGCCGGTCGGCGATGGCCGAGGCGCCGAACACCACGGCCAGCTCGCAGCCCTCCGCCGCGAGGCGGGCGAGCGCCTCGGCGACCGCGGTGGCGGCATGAGGTACGCGGGTCTCGGCGACGATTTCGGCGCCCGTCGGCGCGAGGCGATCTGCCAGCACGCGCAAGGTCTTGGCGACCGTCGCGGGTTTCAGGCCGGGCAGCAGCGTCGAGACCACGCCGACGCGCTTCAGCCGGTAGGGGGCGAGCCGCAGCGGCGGTCGCGGGGCGGCGGCGAGCGCCCGTTCGAGGGCAGGGCCGGCGACCGCGTAGGGGATGATCTTGATCGTCGCCACCATCTCGCCGGAAGCCACCGGGCGGAAGGCCGGCAGGGTCGCCACCGTGATCGCCTCGTCCACGAGGTTGACCGCATCGATCCCCGCGGGCTCGACCAGCAGCACGCCGGCCGCCTCCGCCACGAGGTTGCAGCGCCCGGTAAACGCCCGCTCCGGCGCCAGTCCTTCGCCCGCGAGATGCAGGGCGAGCCGCGCGGCGGCCTCGTCCTCGCCGACATCGCCCGGATCGAGCCGCACCGCCACGATCTCGCCGTGGCCGGATTCGGCGAGGCGCCGCGCCTCCTCCGCCGGGATCGGCCGGCCCTTGCGCAGGGTGGCGCCTCCCGCGCGCACGGTATGGGCCGCGATCAGGCCCGCGCTGTCGCGCGTCGCGACCGGTCCGAACCGCATCGGATCAGGCCCCCGCCCGCGCGGCGATCCGCTCGCGCCGCAGGGTCGCGACGACCTGGGCGAGGATCGCCAGCGCGATCTCGGCCGGCGAGACGGCGCCGATATCGAGCCCGATCGGCGCGTGGATGCGGGCGATTTTTTCCTGGTCGAAGCCCGCCTCCCGGAGCCGCTCGACCCGGCGCGCATGGGTCTTGCGCGAGCCCAGCGCGCCGACGTAGGCGCACTCGGCCCTCAACGCCGCGGTGAGCGCCGGATCGTCGATCTTGGGATCGTGGGTCAGCGCCAGGAGCGCGGTGTAGGCGTCGAGCCCGATGCGTTCGAGCGCCGCGTCGGGCCACTCGGCGATCACCGGGACGCCGGGGAAGCGCTCCGGCGTGGCGAAGGCGGTGCGCGGATCGATCACGGTGAGGTCGAGGCCGAGCTGTCCCGCCATCGGGGCCAGCGCCTGGGTGATGTGCACGGCGCCGACCGCGACGAGCCGCAAAGGCGGGGCGTGGACGGCGACGAAGAGCGGGCGGCCCTCCACATCCTCGATCAGGCCGCTGGCGTCGCTGGCGAGCCGTTTGCGCAGCGCCTCGGCCAGGGGATCGGCGTCGATCTCCGCGCCCCGCACGAGGCGCTGGCTCCCGTCCGCCGGATCGGTGACGACGAGGGCCGGGCGGCGGGCGGCGCGCTCAGTATTGAGGGTGCTCAGGGTGTCGAGGCGCATGTGATCCTCAATCGACCCGTTCGACGAAGACGCGGATGCGCCCGCCGCAGGAGAGCCCGGCCCGCCACGCGGTCTCGTCGGCCACGCCGAATTCGAGGGTGCGGGGGCGCCCGTCGCCGATCACGTCCATCGCCTCGGTGATGACCTCGCCCTCGACGCAGCCGCCGGAGACCGAGCCGAGGAAACGCCCCGCCTCGTCGATCAGCAGATGGCTGCCGACCGGGCGCGGGGCCGAGCCCCAGGTCTCGATCACGGTGGCGAGCGCGACCGCGCGGCCCTCGCGCCGCCACGCCTCGGCAGCACGCAGGATGTCGTCCTCGGTGGAGAGCATTTTTTTGGGTCTCGGATACCTAGGGCCCGCTCGCCCCCGGCGTCCCGTCTCTCAGAGGTAGGCGCCCGCGCCCGTTCCGCAATGCGGCGCGATCCGCCGCTTGCACGGGCCGCGGGCGGCCTTATCAAGGACGCCTCGCCGCTGGGACAAGAGAGGCCGCTGTGACGGGACGGATCGCGCGCTCGGCCCTCGCCCTGTTGGCTCTCACCGGCGCCGCGCAGGCCGCCGAGCCCCTGCGGATCGGGCTGGCCCTGCCGCTCTCCGGCGCGGATGCCGGCTTCGGCCAGGGCGCCCGACTCGGGGCCGAGCAGGCGGTGGCCGAGATCAACCGCGCGGGCGGGGTGCTCGGCCAAAAAATCCAGCTCGTGGTGCAGGACGATGGCGGCGACCCCAAGCAGGCGGCAGCCGCCGCCCGCAAGCTCGTTGGAAGCGGTGTGCGCTTCGTCGTCGGCCACATCAATTCGGGAGCCGCGGCGGCGGCGAGCCCGGTCTACGAGGAGGCCGGCATCGTCTCGGTCACGCCCGGCGCGACCTGGGCACCGCTGACCCGCCGGGGTGCCAGCCTGCTGTTTCGCCTCGCCGGCAGCGACGCGCAGCAGGGCGCTCTCGGCGGCACGCTTCTGGCGCAGCGCTTCCGCGACCGGCCGGTCGCCATCGTCCACGACAAGACCAGCTTCGGCCGCGCGCTCGCCGACGAGGCCGCCCGCGCGCTCAAAGTCGGCGGCGGTCGCGAGCGGCTGTTCGAGGGCGTCTCCCGCGACGACCGCGAGGTGGCCGGGCTCGTCGCCAAGCTCCGGGCGCTCGGGATCGCGGCGGTGTATTTCGGCGGCCTCCAGGCGCCCGCCGCGGCCCTCGTCAAGGCGATGCGCGAGGCGGGGCTGGCCACGACGCTGATCGGCAGCGACGGCCTCCTCGACAAGGATTTTTTGCAAGTTGCCGGCGCGGCTGCGGAGGGGACGGTGATGACGCTGGCGCCCAGCCCTCCACGGCTGCCGGAGGCCCGGGGCGCCGCGCGTGCGCCGCGCACGGCCGAGGCCGAGATGTTCGCCGGCCCGGCCTACGCCGCGATCGAGGTGATCCGCCAGGGCGCCGAGGGCGCGCGCTCGACCGATCCGACCCGGGTCGCGGCCCATCTCCACGGCGGGGCGCCGCTGCGCACGCTTCTCGGCGAGATCGCGTTCGATGCCCGCGGCGACCTCGCCCGGTCGCCCTTCGCGGTGGCGACGTGGCGCAAGCTCGCCGACGGCCGGATCGACTACGCGGGCACCGAGACCGCGCCTTAGAGCATCGGCCCGAAAGGTGGTCGCCGGCTTTCGGAAAAAAGCCGATGCGGCACAGAGACCTAGCGCATCGTCCTGGATACGATATCCAGGACGATGCGCTAGCGGCGCGAAATCGGTCGATCCCGCGTGTTCCCTGACGATAAGCCCGCGTGCGGCGCCGCATATTCTTGCGTAAACCCGCTCCGGCGCTTAAGTCGCGGGGCTGGTGCCCTTCGCGAAACGCCCGCCGCCCCGGCTCGTCCCGGAGCGATGGCTCGGCTCATCGGGAATTTCGCGAGCGGCACCTGACGCCCGGCCCGCGCCGCGCGCACCCCGAGCCCGACGCTCGGCGGATCGGACCCGCGGACCTGCGCGTTCTGCACGACAGATTTTTCAGATTGGCCGGTGCGCCCCGTGCAGGCGGCTCGGCCGGAGACGAGTGTATGGCAAAAGAAGAACTGATGCAGTTCGACGGCTTGGTCGTCGAAATCCTGCCGGACGCGCGCTACCGCGTGCAGCTCGACCAGGGCCACGAGATCGTGGCCTACACCGCCGGCAAGATGAAGAAGAACCGCATCAAGACCCTGGCCGGCGACCGCGTCACCGTCGAGATGTCGCCCTACGATCTGGAGAAGGGCCGTCTGGTGTTCCGCCACAAGGACGAGCGCGGCCCGACCGGCCCCCGCCCGCCCCAGCGCGGCGGCCAGCAGTTCCGTCGCCGCTGACGCGACGAGCCCCGTCCGCCCGAGGACAAAGCGGCCGGCCTCAACGGTCGGACGCGGCGGGCCTGCGCTTCGCCTCCGCCCGGCAGCGGTCGGAGCAGTAGCGCACCTCGTCCCAGACCCGCTCCCACTTCTTGCGCCACGCGAAGGGCCTTTGGCACTGCGCGCAGATCTTTTGCGGGAGATCGCCCTTCCGGCGCATGGGGGGCATGGCTCAGGTCTCGGTCCGTTTCGCGCGCTGGGTCGTGGTCGCTAGCCGCTCATGTGGCCCCCGCCGCCCTGCCGGCCATGACCCGCGGCGATGAGGCCCGACGCAGCGCCTCCTACCCAACCCCCCTCATCCTGAGGTGCCGCGCAGCGGCCTCGAAGGAGGGCTCCAGAGATCGCGCGATACGCTGGAGCCCTCCTTCGAGGCCCCTTGCCGAGGCAAGGGGCACCTCAGGATGAGGGTTGTGAGTGGGAGAGGGCTTCGAAGGTTGCGCTCACCGCCCGAGATGCGGCACCTCCGCCAGCGGCACCGGGCTCCAGCGGGTGAGCAGCACGTAGCCGTCGCGGGCGGCGATCACGACATGGCGGCGGTGGCGGTGCGTCACCGTTCCGGGCGCGTGGCGGTGGGCCTCGCGCCAGCCTTCGGCCTCGGCCACGAAGACGCGGTTGTCGCCGATCTTCGCGATGGTCTCGATCCGGCCGAAGGCGCGGATGCGGCGCAGCACCTCGTCCACGTCCTGGCGGAAGTCGAGGGTGCGGTCGGCGTCCGACACCCGCGGCCAGTAGGAGCCGTCGCCCTGCGGCTCGGGCCGGCGCCAGCGGTCGGACAGTTCCCGGCCGATCGGCCCGACCGCGAGGCGGCGGGCCGCCATCTGGCACTTGATCAGCAGGGTCTCGTGGCTCTCGCGCGGATCGGTCGAAAAAATATCCTGGGCCAGGATGTCGCCGGTGTCGAAGCCCTGCTCGGCCAGCACGTGAGCGGTGACGCCCCAGCTCTCGTACCGGTCGAGCACGGCCCGGAACAGCGGGTAGGGCCCCCGCCCGGTCGGCAGCGGCGAGGGGTGGATGTTGAGGGCGTAGCGCACCCGCCCGTGCCAGCCGCGCACCAGCCAGGGATAGCCCGCGACCACCAGCGCCACGTCGCGCCCGTGGTCCTTCGCCAGCCGCTCGATGTCGTCGGGCTGGATGCGCGAGAGCTGGATCGGGACGCGGTGGCGCCGTCCTTGCGCCACCACGACGTCGTTGTGATCGTAGATCGCGTCGCAGGGGCGGGTGAACAGCTTGACCGGCGTCCAGCCCGCCTCGACCAGCCCGTCGAAGACCGAGCCGAGGAAGTCGATGCCGGCGAACGCGAATTTCATCTCGGACCCTGTCTCTCTCGTCCGCCTGCGACCTTACGTGCCGGGGCCGAACCGCCCGGTGCAACTCCTCGGCGGGCCGCCAAGCCTTAGCTAGCCGATCCGGGACAGAGGTGAAGCCGGAAAGGTGGGCATCATATGGATCGCGTCGTGATCTACGGGGGGACGGGCGGCATCGGCGGCGCCACGGCCCGGCGGCTGCGGGAGCGCGGCGTGCCGCTCCACCTCGTCGGCCGCGATGCCGGACGCCTGGAGCGGGCGGCCTCCGAACTCGGCGAGACCGGCTTCACCGCGGGCGACGTGACCGACCCGGGCCTGTTCGCCCGCGTGGCCGAGGACGCGGGGGACCGCCTCGGCGGCCTCGTCTACGCGGTGGGCACGATCCAGCTCGCGCCGGTGGCCAAGCTCGCCCCCGAGCGGATCGAGGCGGATTTCCGCATCAACGCGCTCGGCGCCTTCCTGGCGGTGCAGGCCGCGGCCAGGGCCCTCAAGGCCGGGGAGGGGACGGCCGGCGTCGTGCTGTTCTCCACGGTCGCCGTCGCGCAGGGGTTCGCCAACCACGCCTCCGTCGCCATGGCGAAGGGCGCCGTCGAGGGGCTGGCCCTGTCGCTCGCCGCCGAACTCGCGCCCGCGATCCGGGTCAACGTCGTGGCGCCCTCGCTGACGCGCACGCCGCTGTCCGAATCCATCACCCGCAACGAGGCGCTGGCGTCGGGCATCGCCGGGATGCACGCGCTCCAGCGCATCGGCGAGCCGGAGGACGTGGCCGAACTCGCCGCCTTCCTCGTGAGCCCGCAGGCCGGCTACGTCACCGGACAGGTCATCGGCGTCGATGGCGGGCGCTCGCGCCTGCGCACCAAGGGCTGAGGGTGAAGACCCTTCGCCTGATCCTCGGCGACCAGCTTCACCGCCGGCTCAGCACGCTGTCCGACCTCGACCCCGGCACGGACATCGTCCTGATGGTCGAGGTGCGGGCCGAGGCGACCTATGTCCGCCATCACAAGCAGAAGATCGCCTTCCTGTTCTCGGCGATGCGCCACTTCGCCCAAGACCTCGAAGCGGAGGGGATCCGCGTCGATTACGTCCGCCTGGACGACCCCGCCAACACCGGCTCGTTCGGGGGCGAACTGGAGCGGGCGTTCGAGCGGCACGCGCCGGAGCGCGTCGTCGTCACCGAGCCCGGCGAATGGCGCGTCTGGGAGATGATGCAGGACTGGCGGGAGACGTTTCCGCTCGAAATCCGCGAGGACAACCGCTTCCTCTGCTCGCGCGCCCGGTTCGAGGCCTGGGCCGAGGGGCGCAAGAGCCTGCGGATGGAGACGTTCTACCGCGACATGCGCAAGCGCACCGGCCTGCTGATGGAGGGGGCCGAGCCCGAGAGCGGGCGCTGGAATTTTGATACGGAGAACCGCAAGGCCCTTCCCAAGTCTCTGGAACCACCGGCACGCCTTACCTTCCCGCCGGACACGATCACGCGCGAAGTGATCGAGCTGGTCGAGGCCGAGTTCGGCGCGCATTTCGGCCGGCTCGACGGTTTCGCCTGGCCCGTCACTCGCGCCGACGCTCTGAAGGTGCTGGCCGGCTTCCTGACAGAGGGGCTGCCGCGCTTCGGCGATTATCAGGACGCCATGCGCGACGGCGAGCCGTTCCTCTACCATTCGCTGATCTCGCCGATGCTCAATGCCGGCCTCCTCGACGCCGAGGAGGTGTGCCGCGCCGCCGAGCGCGCCTATCGCGAGGGTGGGGTGCCGCTGAACTGCGCCGAGGGCTTCATCCGCCAGATCCTCGGCTGGCGCGAATACGTGCGCGGCCTCTACTGGGCGCGCATGCCCGACTACGCCCGCACCAACGCACTCTCGGCGAAACGCGACCTGCCGTGGTTCTACTGGTCGGGCGAGACCGAGATGGCGTGCTTGCGCGCCTGCATCGGTCAGACCCGCGACCACGCCTACGCCCACCACATCCAGCGCCTGATGGTGCTCGGCAACTTCGCCCTGATCGCCGGGATCGCGCCGGCCCAGGTCGAGGAATGGTACCTCGTCGTCTACGCCGACGCCTACGAGTGGGTCGAGTTGCCCAACGTCCACGGCATGGTGCTGTGGGCGGACGGCGGGGTGATGGGCTCCAAGCCCTACGCGGCGTCCGGCGCCTATATCGACCGGATGTCGGATTATTGCCGGGGTTGCGCCTACGACGTGAAGCTGAAGGCCGGACCGAAGGCGTGCCCGTTCAACTACCTCTACTGGAATTTCCTGATCGAGAACGCCGGGCGCCTGTCGGGCAATCCGCGCATGAGCATGCCCTACCGCACCCTGGAGCGGTTCGGCCCGAAGCGCCGGGCCGAGATCGCGGCGGATGCGGGCCGCTTCCTCGATTCGCTGGCGGCGAACGATCCGGCCTCCGGCTGATCGCATCGGTCGCCGAAGCGCCCCGTCATTGCGAGGCGAAGCCGAAGCAATCCAGGGCTCCGAACTTTTAGAACGTGGCGTATGCGGAACCGCGTCGTCGGCTCGCTCTCGCCCTCTCAGGCACCCTCGCGCCCTGGATCGCTTCGGCTTCGCCTCGCGATGACGGGATGGAGCGGTCCTCGAAGCGATCGACCGGAAGCGGCGTCAGAGCGCGTTCCAGATCGCCAGCCCGAGATAGGGGCTCGGGCGCATGGACGCGTTGACCCGCCCCTCGAACTGGCAGCCCGCCGAGAGGCGGAAGCGGTAGCCGCCGAAGGCGTAGTCCGTCGCGTGGAGCCCAAAACTCCATTTCCGGTAGCCGGTGTGGTCGAGAGAGGCCGAAGCCTCGGGGCCGAGATAGGCGCCGAACAGCGCGAGTCCCCAGGACAGGCGGGCCCAGGCATTACTCCGGGCCGAGCCGAGGATCACGGTGGCAGTCACGAGCGTGGATTCGGTGGGCCGCGCCCAGACCTCGCCGTGCAGGCGCACGCCGCTGCGTAAGGGTAGGAGCGTCCCGCCGCCCGCGCCCGTCAGCATCTCGACGGAGAGTTCGGGGCCGGCCAGCACCGTCACCACGCCCCAGGGCCGCACGAACTGGTAGCCGCCCAGCGCCGACCCGAGCAGGGTGGTGCGCACCAGAACTGGGAGGCGGCCGCCGCCCTCCAGGCGCATGCCGTTGCCGGCGCTGACCAGCACCACCGGTCCGTCGCGGTCGAACCGGTCGAAGGCGACCTTGGCACCGCTGGTCGAGAAGACCGAGGCGCCGGCTTCCAGGCTGCTGAACAGGACGGAGCGCAGGCCCGCATCCTCCGCCGCGGCCGGACTCGCGGCAGCGGTCAGGGCCAAGGCCGCCAGCCATCGGCGCAAGGGGCGGCCGGCCACGCGCCGCGCCCTCGGCGGCGTGCCGTCTCCCTCGCCGGTGTCGGTGCCCCTCCCCATCGGTCGTCGCGTGGGTTCGTGCGGAAAGGAGCAATGTCTGGCGCAATCTCAGGCTGTGGCCAGGAATTTATGTAATATTTGATGATTTTCCTGCTTGGATCATCTTGAGGTTCATCAATCGAGCGGCCGGCCAACCTCAAGGTTTCGGCCGGGAATGAAATCGTCCCGCATGTGATTCGCCGCACGCGAGCCGGGGGCCCGCATTCGCGCCCGCTTGGCGGAACCTTCCGGTTGGGCTAGAGCCGCGCCTGTCCGAAGCCAATGGCCGAGCCGGTTTGTCCTCCGCTGCGCGCACCTCCGATGTTCTCACCTTGCTTGCGAGCCAGGAGAGCGAGCGGCTGACGGTCGGCGACATCATCGCCGTGCTGCGCGACCGCGCGTTCGCGCTGCTCGTGGTGCTGCTCGGCCTGCCCAACTGCCTGCCGATGCCGCCGCCGATCCCGCTGGTCTGCGGCCTGCTGCTGCTGCTGATCGCGGTGCAGATCGTGGCCGGCATGTCCTCGCCGTGGCTGCCCAAGCGCGTGCTCGGCCAGTCGGTCGCCCGCGAGACGGTGGCCAAGGCCGTCACCCGTGCGGTGCCGCTGCTGCGGCGGCTGGAGCGCTGGTCGAAGCCGCGCATGAGCGTGTTCGAGACCGCCATCGGCATGCGCAGCACCGGCGTGCTGATCCTGGCGATGGCGCTGGCGCTCATCGTGGCGCCGCCCTTCTTCGGTCAGATCCCCCTCGGGCTCGCGGTCTCGCTGATCGGGCTCGGGCTGGTGGAGCGCGACGGCATCGTCGTCCTGATCGGCGTCGCCATCGGCGGCATCGGCGTCGGCATCTCGATCGGCTTCGTCTACACCCTGTTCGCCAGCGTGATGAGCGCGCTGCACTGGCTCAGCCAGTCGATCCCGGGGCTGGCTTCGTAAGGCCGGTCTCCGGCTGATCGCCACGGGCGCAGCCGCATTCCCCTCGCCCCGCACGCGGGGAGAGGGTCGCGACGACCCTGTCGTCGTCGCGACAAGCGGAAGCGAAGGTGAGGGGGCGATTCCGAAGGAGTCTCCTCCGGTGAGGCTCCCTCACCTTCGGCTGCCGCCTCGCTTCATGCCCCGACGAGAGGGCATGAAGCCCTCTCCCCGCGTGCGGGGCGAGGGGATGCGCGGGCGCCGAATTGACTTTCTACGAGGAGATCGCCTTCGCGACGGGTAATCCCCGACCGAGAAGTCCCTCACGCCTCCAGATGGCGTCGCCGGACGAGGCGGTGGAGCAACCCGCCGCGGGGGCCGACCAGCATCGAGACGAGATAGAGCGCGCCCGCCGCCAGCACGATCGCCGGCCCGGTCGGGAGGCGGATGCCGGCGTGGTAGGAGACGAGCAGCCCCGTCACGCTCGCCAGCATCGAGATCAGCATGGAAACGGGGATCAGCCCCGACAGGTCGGCGGCCCAGAACCGGGCGGCGATGGCCGGCAGCAGCATCAGGCCCACCGCCAGCAGCGTGCCGAGCGCCTGGAAGCCGCCCACGAGGTTGATGACGACGAGCGCCAGGAAGGCCGAGTGGACCGGCCCGCCGACGCGCCCGACGGTGCGCAGGAACAGCGGATCGACGCACTCGATCACCAGCGGGCGGTAGAGGGCGGCGAGCGCCACCAGCGTCAGGCTGCTGATCCCGCCGAGCAGCGTCAGGGCGTCGTCGTCGAGCGCCAGCACGGTGCCGAACAGGATGTGCAGGAGATCGATCTGCGAGCCGCGCAGCGAGACGAGGAAGACGCCGCCCGCGAGCGAGATCAGGTAGAAGGCGGCGAGACTCGCATCCTCCTTCAGCACCGTCGAGCGGGTGACGAAGCCCGCCGCCAGCGCCACCGCGAGGCCGGCGATCAGGCCGCCGAGCGTCATCGCGGGCAGCGACAGGCCGGCGACCAGGAAGCCCGCGGCGGCGCCCGGGAGGATGGCGTGGCTCATCGCCTCGCTCATCAGGCTCATCCGGCGCAGCATCAGGAAGACGCCGAGCGGGGGCGCCGACAGCGACAGGGCGAGGCAACCGGCGAGTGCCCGGCGCATGAAGCCGAACTCGACGAAGGGGCCGACGAGGAGGTCCGACAGGCCGGCGAGCGTCACGGGGCGGCTCCGTGGCCGGCATGGCCGTGAGCGTGGTGATGGTGGTGGTCGTGGTGATCGTGCGCGGCGGCGGGAGCCGCCTCATGCCGGCAGATCGCGGCGGCCTCGTCCCAGGCCTCCGACAGGGCGAGCGCGCGGGCGAGCACCGGCGGGCTCAGCACCTCCGCGGTCGGGCCCCAGGCGATGGGGCGGCGGGCGAGCACGAGCGTCGAGGGGAAGTGCGCACGCACCTGATGCAGATCGTGCAAGGCCGCGACGACGGTGCGGCCTTCCCGGTGCCAGCCGCGGATCAGGGCCAGAAGATCGGCGGTGGTGCGCTCGTCGATGCCGGTGAAGGGCTCGTCGAGCAGGATCAGCCGCGCGTCCTGCAGGATCAGCCGGGCGAACAGGGCCCGCTGGAACTGGCCGCCCGAGAGCGTGCCGATCGGCCGGTCCTCGAAGCCGGTGAGCCCGACCGCGGCGAGCGCGTCGAGCAGTTTGGGGCGGTGCCGCTTCAGGCTCGCCCAGGCGCCGAAGGGCCGCCACAGGCCCATGGCGGCGAGATCCAGCACGCTGACCGGGAAGCTGCGGTCGATCTCGGCGGCCTGGGGCAGGTAGGCGATCGCCTTCGTCCCCGTTTCGATCGCGCCGTCGAGCGCGCCGACCTCGCCGACGATGCCCTTGAGCAGCGTCGACTTGCCGGCCCCGTTCGGCCCCACCAGCGCCAGCAGATCGCCGGCGGCGACCGTGCCGTCGAGATGGTGCACGGCCGGATGCCGGTCGTAGCCGAGCGTCAGGCCGCGGAAGCGGATCGCGCTCACGGGGCGACCGCCCACAGGATCACGGCCCAGAGCAGCCCCGAGAGGACGAGCGCCGCGGCCACGCGCAAGGCGGCCCCGCTGCGGAACAGGGAGCGGCGCGGGAGACGGTCGGCCCCGCCGGCACGGATCATGGGGCTTTCTCAGGTGTGCGAGCGGTGTGGTTGCGGGCGCCGCCGTCGTTGCCCGATGGCGGGCGGGCGCCTATCTTGAGGCGGCTGATACACTGTAACACGGCTCCGTTTCAATCGGGCCGGATGGGGAGGCCGGGATGCGCGCAGACGCGCAGCACGACCACGGTCACGATCATGCTCATTCGCACGATCACCGCCATGACGGGCCGCAGGGCCGGCACGGCTGCGGGCAATGCGCCGAGGGCGCGACCGAGCGGGCCGAGCGGCTGTGCCATGAGCGCGGCCTGCAATTCACGCCCCTGCGCCGGGACGTGCTGACGGTGGTGGCGGCGGAGGGGCGCCCGCTCGGCGCCTACGACATCGCCGAGCGGATGAGCGGGCAGGGGGGGCGGCGGGTCGCGGCGGTCTCGGTCTACCGGGCGCTCGATTTCCTGACCGAGCAGGGGCTCGTGCACCGCATCTCCAGCCGCAACGCCTTCGTCTCCTGCGGCCACGACCACGGCGCGGGCGCGAGCCTCGTCTTCCTGATCTGCCGCCAGTGCGGCGGCATCGACGAGATGACGGCCCCCGCGGTCGAGAGC
The DNA here is from genome assembly GCF_038442325.1 of Methylorubrum subtropicum. Lineage (NCBI taxonomy): Bacteria > Pseudomonadati > Pseudomonadota > Alphaproteobacteria > Hyphomicrobiales > Methylobacteriaceae > Methylorubrum > Methylorubrum subtropicum. Next base: position 31,213 of record NZ_JBBXMW010000028.1, read on the forward strand.
GCGCTGGGCGCCACCCTGGCGCAGGCGGGGTTCACGCCGACGAGCCGGATTCTGGAGGTCGAGGGGGAGTGCGGGGCTTGCCGGGAGCGCGGCGGGGCGGTCGGGCGCTGACGTTTCGACGGCTTCCGGTGTCCTCCGCGCCCGTCATTCCGGGGCTCGCCGCAGGCGAGAACCCGGAATCTACGACTGGCCGCGACGGTTCGACTTTGGCCGGGCTTCCCGCATCACGGGTGGATTGCACGCCTCCGGCGCGCCCCTCCGGGTCCGGGTTCCGCTGCGCGGTCCCGGAATGACGGCGGTGTCCCGAAAAATCAAAACGCGTTCCGATACGCCCGCGGTGAGATCACCGTCTGGACGATGATGCTCATGTCGAGCCAGATCGACCAGTTGTCGATGTAGTGCAGGTCGGCCTGGACGCGGGCTTCCATCGCCGCGTCGGTGCGGGTCTCGCCGCGAAAGCCGTTGACTTGGGCCCAGCCGGTGATGCCGGGCTTCACGTTGTGGCGGCGTGCGTAGAGGGCGATGCGGCGCTCGAAGCTGCGGTCGTGGGCCAGCGCGTGCGGGCGGGGGCCGACCAGCGACATATCGCCGAGGATCACGTTGAGGAGCTGGGGCAGCTCGTCGATGTTGGTCTTGCGCAGGAGCGCGCCCATGCGGGTGATGCGGTCGTCGTCGCGCGAGGCCTGGCGGAACGACGCGTCGGCCTGCACCTTCATGCTGCGGAACTTGTAGACCCCGAAGGCCTGCTGGTTGAAGCCGTAGCGGCGCTGCCGGAAGAAGACCGGGCCGGGGCTGTCGAGCTTGATCAGCACGGCGACCGCGAGGAACAGCGGCGCAAGCAGGATCAGGCCGATGCCGGCGAGCGTCAGGTCGAACACGCGCTTGAGCATCACCTCGCCGGCCGAGAGCGGGCGGCGGCCGATGTTGATGCCGGACAGACGCCCGACGCGGGCGACCTGAAGATCGGGGAAGCGGTCCATCATCACGCCGGGGCGCAGGTGCAAGGCGGCCGGCACCCGCAGGAAGGCGTCGATGCAGCGCTCGATGTCGGCGGATTCCGACCACGGCACCAGCACGAACACGTCGTCGGGGCGCAGGAAGCGCACCACCGAGACGGCCAGATCGAGGTCCTCGGCGAGCAGGGCCTCGGCGCTGGCCGCCCCCGTGCTGGCGTTGAAGCGGCGCAGGTAGCTCGTGCCGACGACGCGCAGCCCCAAGGCCTCGACGTCGTTGTTGGCGTAGAAGCCCGCGATGTCCTCCTCGTAGCCGACGAGGTGGACCCGGCTCGCCGAGGCCGAGGCCGGCGTGACGTGGCGGCGCACCAGGGCGACCATGCGGGCGCGCACGAACAGGGTGGCGGGCAGCCCGACGAGGAAGAAGGCGGCCGAGGCGACGCGGGAGAAATCCGTCGAGATCTTGGTGGCGAAGCCGATCAGCAGGGCGACCGCCCAGGCCAAGAGCCACAGCGTCGCGGTGCGGCGCCGGTGCGGCGTGTTCGCGAGGCAGTGCTCGATGCTGTACTCGCCGCGGACCAGATTGGTCAGCAGGACGATGAGGGCCAGGAGCCCCGCCGTCTGCACGTTGCGGCTGAGCGCGAGCGGGATCAGCGCGCCGCCGGTGCTGTAGGCGTAATAGGCGGCATCGACCGCGTAGCCCGTCGCCATGATCGCCAGGAAATCGGCGGCGAGCAGCGCCGAGGAGATGCCGAGCCGCAAAGCCGTGCGCTCGCGCCGCGGCATCAGGGCGGCCCAGACGGCGCGGCGCGCCCGCCCGAGGGAGAGACGCTGGTAGCTCTGCGGAGGACGCTCGTGAAACATCTGTCTCGCGCGGGTACTGCCCGAGGTGGCGCCGAAGTGCCGGCCTGAGGCGAGGACTGTCCCGGAACGGAACGACTGGTCGTCGTCCCGCCCCTTCTCGGGGGATCAGGCGCAAGCCGCGCACCGGACCGAACGGGCCCGGTATGGAACGGCGCGGTTGCCGGGCTCGAGCCGGGCTGTCATGGAGCGCGAGGCGGCGGCGGACGGAGCGAGCGATGGGAGCCGGGGCGTCGGACGCGGGCGCGAGCCCGGGCTTGCAGGGGCCGCCCGCGATCGGATCGGGCGGCGAGACCGCGAAAAAAACCGGGCCGGCGCTCGCCGTGCTGATGGGTTTGAGCCTGTCGCACGGGCTCAACGACCTGATCCAGTCGCTGCTGCCGGCGATCTACCCGCTGCTGAAGCAGAACTTCCATCTCGATTTCGGGCAGATCGGGCTCATCACCCTGGCGTTCCAGGCGACCGCCTCGCTGCTCCAGCCGGCGGTCGGGCTCTACACCGACCGGCGCCCGCTGCCGTTCTCGCTCGCTAGCGGCATGGTGCTGTCCCTCGCCGGCCTCGGCCTGCTCGCCGTCGCGCCGACCTACGCCGCGCTGGTCGCGGCCGCCGCCCTCGTCGGGCTCGGCTCGGCGATCTTCCATCCCGAGGCGAGCCGGGTCGCGCGGCTCGCCTCCGGCGGGCGCTACGGGCTGGCGCAGTCGGTGTTCCAAGTGGGCGGCAATGCCGGCACGGCGCTGGGGCCGCTGCTCGCCGCCTTCGTGGTGGTGCCGCACGGCCAGGGCAGCGTCGCGTGGTTCGGGCTCGCCGCGCTCACCGGTATCGCCGTGCTGACGGTGGTCGGCCGCTGGTACGCGGGCCGGCTCGCCACGACGCCGCGGGTCGCCCGCACCGTCAGCGGGGCCGCCGCTGGCCATCTCAGCAGGGCACGGGTCGTCGCCACCATCGCGATCCTGCTGGCGCTGATTTTCTCGAAGTTCTTCTATACGGCGAGCTTCGCGTCCTACTACACGTTCTACCTGATCCACCGCTTCGGCGTGCCGGTGGCGCAGTCGCAGCTCTACCTGTTCGTGTTCCTCGGTTCGGTGGCGCTCGGCACGCTACTCGGCGGGCCGATCGGCGACCGGTTCGGGCGCAAGCCGGTGATCTGGGGCTCGATCCTCGGCGTGCTGCCCTTCACCCTGGCGCTGCCGCACGCGAATTTGTTCGGAACCGTGGCGCTCTCGGTGCCGATCGGCCTGATCCTGGCCTCGGCGCTGCCCGCGATCCTCGTCTACGCGCAGGATCTGCTGCCGGGCCGGATCGGCCTCGTCAGCGGGCTGTTCTACGGCTTCGCCTTCGGCATGGGCGGCCTCGGCGCGGCCCTGCTCGGCGAACTCGCCGACCGGGTCGGCATCGAACAAGTTTTTGTTATTTGCGCGTACCTGCCCGTCATCGGGTTTTTCGCGATCCTGTTGCCGCGGCTCCGGTAAGAACCGCGGCAGCGCAAAATCAGGCCGCCGCTTCGGCTTCCGGCCGGGCCACGGTCTGGATCGTCTCGAAGCCCTCGAACTGCGGGTGGCCGAGATAGAGCGGCTTGGTGGTCGGCACCCGGCCGTGGGCCTTGCGGAACTGCTCCGAGCGGGTCCAGGCCTCGAAATCGGCCTTCGAGCGCCAGATCGTGTGCGAGGCGTAGAGGATGTGGTCCTCGGCCTCCGGACCTTTGAGCAGGTGGAACTCGACGAAGCCCTCCATCTCGCCGAGATGGCTGTCGCGCCCGAGCCAGACCTGCTCGAAATCCTGCGCCGAATCCTTCACCACCTTGAAGCGGTTCATCGCGATGAACATGCCCGATCAACTCCCGATCCGTTGCGGCGCCGGCCTGGCGCCGTCTTGCCGTGGTCCGCGTCGCGCCTAAAATTCCTTCCGAACAGCCACGCTTGCGGCGATCCGCCGGTGGCCGGGAGGCGCGTTTAATCCGACTCTACGTAGTCTCAACCGCGGGCTGAAGCCCAGGGCCGGCGGTTCATCGCCGCGCCCTGCGCGAAGAGGACGCGGAATGCACGATATAGGCGAAATTCTGCAGGGTCGCATGATTTCGCCATAGGTACATTTCGTGAACGCAGCGGCGGCGATTGCTGAAAACTCCCAGCCATCAACAACGAGGCACTTGCATTTAGCATGCATCTCATGGTGAAGCTAAGCCGAGGCTGCTCCACAGCGATACGATTGTCTCCCGATCTGCGAGCCCGGTCCGTTCCGGCGATTGAGACCGGGATCAAGACATGCGGATTCGTTGCCGGGAGTCCGAAAGTGCGGTCGACCTGAGGTCCTCGGGCCGGCCGCGATAGCGTCAGGGACCGTACCGTAAGATGATGCCGAAACAGACCACCGATGTTGACCGCCTCGTCGGGCTCCGGATCACCGCGCTGCGCAAGGCACGAGGCCTGAGCCAGACCGCCCTGGGCACCGCCGTCGGCGTGACCTTCCAGCAGGTCCAGAAGTACGAGAAGGGTCAGAACCGCGTCGGCGCCGGGCGCCTGCGCGAGATCGCCCGCCTCCTCGAAGTGCCGGTCTCCGCCTTCTTCGACGAGGACAACGTGGCCGGCGGCCAGGAGCAGGCCGAGGTGTTCGGCTTCCTGCGTGCCCACGGCGCCGTGGACCTGCTGCGCGCCTTCGCCTCGATCGAGGACGACCAGCTCCGCCGCGAGGTTCTGGCGATCGTGCGCAGCGCCGCCCGCCTCGACCGCAAGAAGGACGCCGCCCTCGACGCCTGAGGCCGGACTCCCATCACGACAAGGCAGGCCGGGGCCCGTCCCCGGCCGCTTTCGCTTCCATGCCTCGTGAGCGCGACTCAGGCGCCGTCCGATTCGGCGATGAGGTGGAAGAAGGTTCCGGTGACGCGGCCCCGGCGATGGCCGGCAAAACCCAGGGCCACCCCCTCGGCATCCGTCACCCGCGCTAGCGCGTTTCCCGCATCGGGGGCCGGCGTCAGCTCGCTCGCGTAGTGGAATTCGTGGCCGACGAGCCGCGTGCCGGCCGCGCCGAGCATCCCCGCCTCGACCAGACGCGCCACCCGATAGCCGAGATGCAGCCGGCGCTTGGCGTATGAGGTCGCCACCGGCAGCAGGCCCGCCATCGGGTGGGTGAGCCCGTCGGCATCCTCCAGGCTCTCGCCCAGCACCATGTAGCCGCCGCACTCGCCATGGACCGGCTGGTCCTCCGCGAAACGCCGCAGGCCCTCAAGGAAGCGCGTCGCGGCGGCGAGCCGCCCGGCATGGAGTTCGGGATAGCCGCCGGGCAGCCAGCAGGCGCCGCAGGTGGGGTCGGGCGCCTCGTCGGCGAGCGGTGAGAACGGCACGATCTCGGCGCCCGCCGCCCGCCAGCCCGCCAGCATGTGCGGATAGAGGAACGAGAAGGCGGCGTCCCGCGCCACCGCGACCCGCTGGGCCGGAGGGGAGGGGAGGGCGCCGGTCCCGGCCTCCGCCCGCCCGCCCGCGACGGCGACGATGGCCTCGAGGTCGAGGGAGGCTTCCGCGAGGTCGGCGAGGCGGTCGAGCCGGGCTTCGAGATCGGCGGTCTCGCCCGCCTGGACGAGGCCGAGATGGCGCTCGGGCAGGACGAGCCCGGCCTCGCGGGGAAGCGCGCCGAGCACCCGCATGCCGATTCGGGCAAGACCCGCCTCGACGAGGCGGCGATGGCGCGGGCTCGCGACCTTGTTGAGCACCACCCCGGCCACGCGGATACGGGGATCGTAGGTGGCGCAGCCGAGCGCCACCGCGGCGGCCGATTGCGCGGCGCCCGACACGTCGAGCACCAGCAGCACCGGCCAGCCGTAACGCGCGGCGATGTCGGCGTTGGCCCCCGTGCGGCCTTCGCCCGCCACGATCCCGTCGTGCAGGCCCATCGAGCCCTCCGCGACCACGAGGGCGGCGTCGCGGGTACTGAGTCCGGCGCAGGCGTCGAGCAGCGGATCGGGCATCGCGAAGCTGTCGAGGTTGAGGCTTGGGAATCCGGTCGCGGCCTCGTGAAAGGCCGGATCGATGTAGTCCGGCCCGCATTTGGCGCCGCGCACGACGAGGCCGCGCCGCCGCAGCGCCCGCATGAGGGCGAGCGTCACCGTGGTCTTGCCCGAGCCCGAACGCGGCGCGGCGATGAGGAGGCCCGGCGCGCTCACGTGGCGTCTCCGGCTGCGTTGACCGCGCCCTGCGGCCGGAACCGGCGGTCGTAATCGGGGGCGTAGAGCGCGCTCTCGCGGAAATCCGACGGGTCGAGCGCCGGGCCGACGAGAATCAGCGCGGTGCGCTCGATCTTTTCGGCCTTCACCCGCTCGGGGAGCGCGGCGAGGGGGCCGGTGAGCACCCGCTCGTCGGGCCATGTCGCGCGAAACACCACGGCCGCCGGGCAGTCGGCCCCGTAGAACGGCGCGAGTTCGGCCACGACCGTATCGATCACGTGGATCGACAGGTGCAGGGCGAGCGTCGCCCCGGTCGCCGCGAAGGCCGCCAGCCGCTCCCGCTCCGGCATCGGGCTGGCACGGCCGGTGGTGCGGGTCAGGACCAGCGATTGCGCCAGCCCCGGCACGGTGAGTTCGCGCCCGAGCACGGCCGCCGCGGCGGCGAAGGAGGGGACACCCGGCGTCACCGTGTAGGGAATGCCGAGCGCATCGAGCCGCCGGGTCTGCTCGGCCAGCGCGCTCCAGATCGACAGGTCGCCCGAATGCAGCCGGGCCACGTCCTGGCCCTTGGCGTGGGCGGCCGAGATTTCGGCCATGATCGCGTCGAGATCGAGCGGCGCGGTGTCGACGATGCGGGCGCCCGGCGGGCACCACGACAGGATCTCGGGGGCCACCAGCGAGCCCGCATAGAGGCAGACCGGGCAGGCGGCGACGCGGTCGCGCCCGCGCACGGTGATGAGGTCGGCGGCGCCGGGGCCGGCGCCGATGAAATGGACGGTCATCGGGACCGCTTACAGCATCGGGCCGGGCCTTGGGGAGATCGGCCGACGTCTCCGCGTCATGAGGCGGCAAGCGCGCAGGTCGCGCCCGCGCTGGCGATGCGGGGCAGGAGGAGGCGTGCGTTGGGGCCCGCAGCGGCGAGTGCGGCGGCCTCCGCCACCGAGCCGACGCCGCGGCTCGCCGCGATCCGGGCGGAGCGGGTCACGACGCCCGCATCGACCGCCGCCAGCGCATCGGGCGAAACCGCGACGGGCTTCAAGCCGAAGGCGGCGGCGGCGGCGCGGCATACGTCCTCGCCAGCCCGGTCGGCGGCGGTGGCGATGGCGGCGAGTGCGTCCGGCGCGAACTCGGCCTCGGCCAGAGCGCGGCCGATCAGATCGACGATCTCCTCCACGGTCGCCGCGTGGCGGAAGCCGATGCCGGCGACGAGGCGCACCCGGTCGGTCATCGGTGAAGGACGACCGGCCGCGAGCCTTCACCTTCCCCCCAACGGATCTCGGGCTTGCCCGAGATCCGTTGGGGGGAGGGATCGCGCATCACGGGCGCGTCCGAGGGCCCGCTCACGGCTTGGTCCAGACCCACTGCGTCACCGGCATGGCCGGGCGCCAGCCGGTCAGCCCGCCGACCGGCGCGGCGTGGGCGACCGAGAGCCGGCGCAGGCGCCCGCCGGTGTCGGTATAGGCGGCGAGCAGGGCGGCCTCGCCCTCCAGCGTCACGGCGTTGGCTACGAGCCGGCCCGCGGACGGCAGGGCGGCGCGGCAGGCGGCGAGCAGGCCGGGCTCGGCCACGCCGCCGCCGACGAACACCGCTTGCGGCGCCGGCAGATCGGCGAGCGACTCCGCGGAAGCGCCGCGCACCACCGCGACCCGCGCCCCGACGCCGAGGCTTTTGGCATTCCGCCCGATCCGCTCGGCGCGGTCGTCGCGCCGCTCGACCGCGACGGCGCGGTTGGCCGGATGGCGCAGGCACCACTCGATCGAGACCGAGCCGGCCCCCGCGCCGAGGTCCCATAGGGTCTCACCGGCCCGCGGGCGTAGCGCCGCGAGGGTGATGGCGCGAATCTCGGCCTTTGTGAGTTGCCCGTCGTTCTCGAACCACGCGTCGTCGAGGCCGGGGCTGAGGGACACGATCCGGGCGTCCGGCGTCGCCTCGACCGCGACGGCGAGCGTGTTGAGCGGGTCGATGTCGGTGAGGGCGAAGTCTTTTGCGATGTCCGAGCGCAGGCGCTCGCGCGGGCCGCCCATGGCTTCGAGGACGGTGAGTCGCGAGCCGCCCATGCCGCGCTCGGTCAGCAGGGCCGCGACCGTGGCGGGCGTCGAGCCGTCCCAAGATAGGGCGAGGATGCGCGCACCCGGCTGGAGATGGGGGACGACTCCAAAAAGATCGCGGCCGTGGAGGGTGATGCAGGCGGTCTCGGGCAGCGACCAGCCGAGCCGGGCGGCGGCGAGGCTGAAGGCCGAGGGTTGGGGGAAGGCGCGGATCTCTCCCGCCGGCACGAGGCGCGCGATCTCGGCGCCGATGCCGAAATGGAAGGGATCGCCGGTGGCGATGAGGCAGGTCGGCCGCCCGCGCCGGGCCAGGATGTCCGGGTAGGCCGCACTGATCGGGCTCGGCCAGGGCCGTTCCTCCGCCCTCAGCGGCGCGGCGAGCGCGAGATGGCGGCGCCCGCCATAGACCACCTCCGCCGCGTCGAGGGCGGCGGCGGCGGCGGGCGAGAGCCCGGCCCGGCCGTCCTCGCCGAGGCCGACAATGGCGAGCCAGGGGGCGAGGGCCGGCTCGGGAGAGAGCGGGCCGGTCATGGCCGGGACGGCACGGGGAGGGTCATCGGAGCCTGCTCGCCTGAGGTCTCCTACCCATCCCCCTCATCCTGAGGTGCTGGAGCGAAGCGGAAGCCTCGAAGGAGGGCTCCAGTTCGCTCGGCGACTTCTGGAGCCCTCCTTCGAGGCTGCTCCGCAGCACCTCAGGATGAGGGGGGTGGTGGGACAGGGGCGTTCTCCCTGCCCGGAACCGATCCGGCCCGTCAAATCTCCTTGTGAGGCGGGCCGGCTTCGCGCCGGCCCGCCCTCGTGGTCAGACCGCCGGCCGGGTGGCGAGCGGGGCGGCGACCGCCGGCACGGCCGGGCCCTCGACGCCGAGATAGGCGCGGCGGGCGGGCTTCAGGACGAACCACGCCAGCGCCGCGACGATCAGATCGAGGGCGATGGCGATGCCGAAGACCGGTACCCAGCTGCCCATGCCGTCGTGGAGCAGCGCGGCCACGGGGCCGCCGAGCAGCGAGCCGACGCCCTGGGCCATGTAGAGGAAGCCGTAGTTCGTCGTCGCGTGCTTGGTCCCGAAGGTGTCCGTGAGGGTGGACGGGAACAGCGAGAAGATCTCGCCCCAGGCGAAGAACACCAGCCCCGAGAGCAGGGCGAAGGCGTAGGCGTTCTCGCGGAACATCAGCAGCATGCAGATGGCCACGGCCTCGAGCGCGAAGGCGACCGCCATGGTGTTCTCGCGGCCGACATGGTCCGAGACCCAGCCGAAGAACGGCCGGGTCAGGCCGTTGGTGATGCGGTCGAAGGTGAGCGCGAAGGGCAGCGCCGCGAAGCCGAACACGATGGCGTCGGCCACGCCGAATTCCTTCGCGAAGGCCGCGAAGTTCGCCACCACCATCAGGCCGCCGGTCGACATCATCGCCATCATGGCGAACATCAGCCAGAACAGCGGGGTCTTGAGCATCTGGGCCGGGGCCACGTCGCGGGCGGCGCTGGCGACCTTGTCGGCGGGGATCGCGGGCGTCTCGCCGGGCTTGGGGCTGCGCAGGCCGAGCGCCGCCACCACGCCGACCACGGCCATGATCGCGCCGAACACGAGCAGCGTGTGGCGGTAGCCGGAGGCCGCCATCATGTCGGTGATCGGGAAGGTGGTGGCGATGGCGCCCATGCCGTAGCCCGCCGCGACCACGCCCGCCGCGAAGCCCCGCCGCTCGGGGAACCAGCGCACCATGAGCCCGACCACGCCGACATAGACGATGCCGGTGCCGAGCCCGCACAGCAGGCCGTAGGTGGCGTAGAGGCCCCACAGCGAATCGACCTTCGAGGCCGCGACCCAGCCGAGGCCGGACAGCGCGGCGCCGAGCGCGATCATCGCCTTGGCGCTGAAGCGCTCGATCAGCCAGCCCTGGACCGGCGAGAAGAAGGTCTGGAGCACGATGAGCAGCGTGAAGGCGACCTGCACGGCGGCCAGGCTCGCCCCCGTCGTCGCCTGGAACGGCTTCACGAAGAGCGTCCAGACATATTGCGGGCTGGAGATCGTCATCATCACGATCAGGCCCAGGGCGAGCTGAATCCAGCGGGTCCGGTTGGATGTCGTATCCATCATTCACTCCTTGACGGCTCCGGGCCTGAGCAAGGGGTGTGCCAGCCTCTACGCTGGCGATGGGCCGATAACCTATGTTGCTCCGTGATTTGCTTTGGCAAAACTATCGGGATCGCAAAGGGATCATCCCTTTGCCGGGGCGCGGGGCAGAGCCCCGCTTCTTCCCAGGGCTCAGCCCTGGACCCGCCAAAGGGCTTGCCCTTTGGGAACCCCTTACAGGCCCTCGGCGCCGCCGTCGGAGCGGGGGTCGTGGGTGGCCTCGATGCGGCCGTTGTTCGCGTAGCGCACCAGCATGCCGGCGTGGCCGAGCGAGTCGATGTAGGCGCCGCCCAACTCCTCGATGTCGTGGCCCATGCGCTTGAGCGCAGCGATGCAGGCCGGATCGAACCGGTCCTCGACCTTCACCGAGAGCGATTCCGCGCCCCAGGTCCGGCCGTAGAGCAGGCGCGGGGCGTCCACCGCGTCGGCCACCGACATCCCGTAATCGGCGTAGCGGGAAAAAATCTGCGCCTGGAATTGCGGCTGCCCGTCGCCGCCCATCGAGCCGTAGGACATCACGCGGCCGTCGTCGAAGGCGGCGAGCGCCGGGATCAGGGTGTGGAACGGGCGCCGGCCCGGCTCCAGCGGGTTCACGGCGCCCAGGTCGAGCGAGAACGACATGCCGCGGTTCTGCCAGCAGATGCCGGTCGAGGGCAGGACGCAGCCCGAGCCGTATTCCCAATAGACCGACTGGATGAACGACACCGCCATCCCGTCCGCATCGATCGCGCCCATCCACACGGTGTCGCCCTCGCCCGAGCGCACCGGGATGCCGGCGGCGCGGCCCATGTCGATCAGCGCCGCCTCGCGGTCGAGCCGGCGCGGGTCGAGGAAGGCGGACGGATCGCCCTTGAGGCGGTCGAAATCGGTGACGAACCGGTCGCGGATCGCGAAGGCGCGCTTCGTCGCCTCGATCAGCCCGTGATAATGCGCCGTGCTCTCGGCCTGCTTCACGTTCAGGCGCTCGAAGATCCCGAGAATGATCAGCGCGGCGAGCCCCTGGGTCGGCGGGGGGAAGTTGTAGAGCGTGGCGTCGCGCCGCCGCAGCGTGAGCGGGGCCCGCTCGCGCGCCGCGTAGGCCTGGAGGTCGGCCCGTGTCACCGGCGCGCCGAGGCGCTCCAGGTCGGCGGCGATCTCGCGGGCGATGTCGCCGCGATAGAAGTCGGACAGGCCGGCGTGGACCAGCTGCTCCAGCGTGTCGGCGAGCTTGGGCTGGTGCCGCAACGCGCCCGCCGCGTAGGGCTTGCCCTCGGTGAGGTAGGTTGCGGCAAAGTTCGGCTGGTCGTGGAGCGTGTCGAGTTCCTTCGGCACGTAGCGCGCCTCGGAGGCCGAGACCGGGCAGCCCGCGCGGGCGTGGCGGATCGCGTCGCCGAGGATCGCGTCGAGGGGCAGCCGCCCGCCGAAGGCACGCGCCATGGCGAGCGCCAGATCCCAGCCGCCGACCGTGCCGGCCACCGTCACCGCGGCGTCGGGGCCGCGCGAGGGAATCGCCTCGACCTCCCGCTCGCGGTAGCGCGCCCGCGTGGCGAGCGAGCCTGCCGGGCCGCAGGCCTCGATGCCGCGCACCCGCCCGCCCTTCTCGCGGATCAGCCAGAAACCGTCGCCGCCGATGCCGTTCATGTGCGGGTAGACCACGGCGATCGCGGCAGCCATCGCGACCATCGCCTCGATGGCGTTGCCGCCCTGGGCCAGCACGCTCTGGCCGGCTTTCGCCGCGAGCGCGTGGGGCGCGGCGACGGCGGCGTGGGCGAAGACGGGGGTCTCGGGCATGAACGGAACTCGGGGTGTCGATACGGGAACGGCACGGAAGGCAGGATCAGGACCACGGCCCGACCGCGACGGCAACAACCTTCGCGGCATCGGCGACGCGGCGGCTGGCTTGCGCGAGGCTTGAAAAAGGTTCCGTGCGCCCCACGCGTTTCTTGCGATGTGGCGAAAATGGGACTGTGCAACGGCGCGGCGAATGACATGATGATTCGCGGCGAATCGGCGGGCACTTCCCCAGATGAAGCAGAATGAGCGGGCGCTTCTTCAGGAGCGCGTGAGAACACTTGTCTTGCGTCACGCTTTGGAAGCAGCGCTTCAGCGGGTCGCCGATCTTTCCGGCTTTTCCGCCGAGGAAGACCTTTTGAGACTTGAGCACGCCATCGTCGGCGCGACCCGCCGGGTCGGCGAGATGCCGGGCGACGTCAAGCTCGCCACGCTCGTCGCGGTCGAGGATGCGGTCGCGGTCATCCGCGGCGCTTTTGACGCGGTGCATCAGACCGTCGAGCCCGCGCCGGTGCCGGCACTCGCGGCCTAAACCCTCAACTTTCCGTCTCTCCCCGGCGTGCGGCGATTGAATTGCCGCGCCGGCATGGGCATATCGCCCCGGCTTTTTTCCAAAGCCGGGGAGGCACTGCGTGAGCGAGACGGTGGAGCGGCACGAATTCGGTGCCGAGGTCGGGCGCCTGTTGGATCTGGTCGTCCACGCGCTCTATTCCGACCGCGAAATCTTTCTGCGCGAACTCGTCGCCAACGCGGCGGACGCGACCGACCGGCGCCGGTTCGAGGCGCTGACCAACGAGGCCCTGGCCCTTCCCCCGGACGCCAAGGTGCTGATCGCCCCCGACAAGGCGGCGCGCACCCTGACCATTTCCGATGCCGGCATCGGCATGGCCAAGGACGATCTTGCCCAGAATTTGGGCACCATTGCCCGCTCCGGCACCCGCGCCTTCTCGCAGGCGCTCGGCGAGAAGAGCGGCGAGGGCGAGGACCTGCGCCCGAGCCTGATCGGCCAGTTCGGCGTCGGCTTCTACTCGGCCTTCATGGTGGCCGACCGCGTCACCGTCACCTCGCGCCGTGCCGGCACCGACGAGGCCTGGACCTGGGCCTCCGACGGCAAGGGCAGCTACACCCTGGAATCTGCTACCCGCGAGCAGGCCGGCACTGACATCGTGCTTCACATGAAGGACGACGCCGACGAGTATCTGGAGAGCTACCGGCTCGACCACGTCGTGCGCAAATGGGCCGACAACATCGCCGTGCCGATCGCGATCCGCGACGAGGAGGGCAAGGAGGAGGCCGCCAACCGCGGCACCGCCCTATGGCGCAAGCCCAAGTCCGAGGTGACGGAGGAGCAGTACAAGGAGTTCTACCGCACCGTCAGCCACGGCTTCGACGAGCCCTGGGCGACCCTGCACTGGCGGGCCGAGGGCGCGCTGGAATTCACCGGCCTCCTGTTCGTGCCGAGCATGAAGCCGTTCATGGCGGTGGAGGACGACCGCCGCTCCAAGGTGCGGCTGCACGTGCGGCGCATGTTCATCACCGACGAGGCCGAGCTGCTGCCGAACTGGCTGCGCTTCGTCCACGGCGTGGTCGATACCGACGACCTGCCGCTCAACGTCTCGCGCGAGATGCTGCAATCGACGCCGACGCTTCAAAAAATTCGCCGTGCGGTGACGACCCGCGTGATCAACGAGCTGTCGAGCCGCTCGAAGAACGCCGAGAAGGCCGAGGACTACCAAAAATTCTTCGAGAATTTCGGCCCGATCCTGAAGGAGGGCATCTACGAGGATTTCGAGCGCCGCGCCGAGATCGCGCCGCTGCTGCGCTTCCGCTCATCGACGGAAGCCGGCTGGACCTCGCTGCCCGACTACGTGTCGCGGATGAAGCCGGAGCAGGAGGCGATCTACTACCTCGTCGCCGACGACGTGGAGGCGCTGAAGAACTCCGCCCAGCTCGAGGGATTCCGCGCCCGCGGCATCGAGGTGCTGCTGCTCTCCGACCACGTCGATGCGTTCTGGCCCGAGCAGCTGGGCAAGTTCGAGGATAAGCCCCTGCGCTCGGTCACGCAGGGCGCGGCCGACCTGTCGAAGTTCAAGTCTGACGACGAGGCCGGCGAGACGCCGACTGCCGACAAGCTGGTGGCGGCGCTCAAGCTCGCGCTCGGCGCCGACGTGTCGGACGTGCGCACGACCGACCGCCTCGTCGACAGCGCGGTGGTGCTCGCGGCCTCCGGTTCGGGGCCCGACCTGCAGATGCAGCGCCTGCTGCGCCGGGCCGGCCGCGGCTTCGGGGGCGGCGCGCCGATCCTGGAGATCAACCCGCGCCACGCCCTGATCCGCGCGCTCGACGCCCGCGCCGAGACCGGCGAAGACCTCGCCTCCGAGGCCGGCACCCTGCTCGACCTCGCCCGCGTGCAGGACGGCGACACCCCGCGCGATCCGGTCGCCTTCGCCCGCGCGGTCGCGAGCGCGCTCGCGAGGGCCTCGGCACCTCAGGCGTGAGGGGGATGAGGGGCGCGGATCAGATCCGCGTCCCGTCATCTTTCGGCGGGGAGCCGCAGCGGAAGCGGGCGACCCGCCAGCGGTCGCCGTGGGCGTTCTGCCACGCCGCCATCTGCGGCTGGGCCACCGCGAGGCACTGTTGCGGCGTGACGATGTCTTCGTTGAAGCGGTGAACCCGCACCACGCAATGGGTGGGGTTGGCGACCATGCAGGTCATGAAGTAGAGGCCGTAGAGCATGCGGTGAGGCTCCGTGACGTCGTGAGCATCGCCTCCCGGGCCGTGGCGTTTCTTGATCGTTTGCCGAGAAAGCACATCGCAATCGGTGTGCCGAAGGTTCCGCCGTGCCTTGTCTAAAATGCACGGCCGGAATGCTGTTGTCGCAGTGCAACATATTCGGTGAGGCAACCGGTTCGGGCACCCGGCGTTGACAGCCTCGCCCGTCCCGCGCGAACAGCGAAGCATGACCGCCGAACCCTCCCGCGATCCGCAGACCGCCCGCCACGACAAGCGGGTCGCCTTCGGCATCCTCGGCCTCGTGGCCGCGACCGTACTGATCGGGGCGCTCGCGCCGATGGGGCCGTCCGCGGGGCATAAGGCTGCTGCGCTGGCGCCCGCCGACGATCCGGCCTGCGCCGAGTGGGGTGACGGCTGCAAGGTCTGCCGCCGCCTCGAGACCGGCGCCGCCTGCTCGCTGCCGGGCATCGCCTGCACGCCGGGCAAGGTGGCCTGCCTGCGCGGCACCGGGGAGCCGTGAGCCGACCGGCCCTCCGCTTCGCGCCGAGCCCGAACGGCCGGCTCCATCTCGGCCACGCCTTTTCCGCCCTCACCAACGCCCGCATCGCCGACGATCTCGGCGGCCGTCTGCTCCTGCGGATCGAGGACATCGATCTCGGCCGCACCCGGCCCGCCTTCGTGCAAGGCCTCCTCGACGACCTCGCGTGGCTCGGTGTGAGCTTCGACGGTCCGGTGCGGCGCCAGTCCGAACACTTTTCGGACTATGCGCGGGCGCGGGATGCGCTCGCCGGGCGAAAGCTGCTCTATCCGTGCTTCTGCTCGCGCGGGCGGATCGCGGCGGCTGTGGCCGAGCGCGAGGCTTCAGGCGTGGCGGCGGCACGCGATCCCGACGGCGCGCCGCTCTATCCCGGCACCTGCCGCGCGCTCTCCGGCGACGAAGTCCGGGCCCGCATCCAGGCGGGTGCGCCGCATACGTGGCGCCTCGACGGCGCGGCGGCCCTGGCCCAGGTCACCGCTCCCCTCGTCATCCGCCGCTTCGCTCCGGACGGCGCGGAAGAGACCGTCCCGGCCGATCCGGCCCGCTGGGGCGACGCGGTGATCGCCCGCCGCGACGTGCCGACGAGCTACCATCTCGCGGTGGTCTGGGACGACGCGGAGCAGGACATCAGCCACGTGGTGCGCGGCCAGGACTTGGCGGCGGCGACCGACCTGCACGTCCTGCTGCAGCATCTGCTCGGCTTGCCGAGCCCGGCCTATCACCACCACGGCCTGATCCGCGACGAGACCGGCGACAAGCTCGCCAAGTCGAAGGGCTCGGAATCGCTGGCGGACCTGCGCTCGCGCGGCATCACCCCGAGCGCGATCCGCTCGATGCTGGGCTTCGCCTGAAGGCAGAGGTTTCGAAAGGACGAGTCCTTTCGCGGGTCCAGGGCAGAGCCCTGGTCTTGGAGGGAAGCCGGGGCTCCGCCCCGGCGCCCCGCCAAAGGGATGATCCCTTTGGGAACCCGGACTTCAGCGCATCGCGTCGCGTTGGGCCATGGTGGTGGCGGATTTCGACTTCTGCATCGTCGCTTCGATCTGGTCGCGCTGGCGCTTGAACTCGGCGAGCAGGCGCCCGTCGAGTTCGCGCCCGCGCGGCACGCGGATCTTCATCGGATCGACGAAGTGGCCGTTGATGACGACCTCGTAGTGCAGGTGCGCGCCGGTGGAGAGGCCGGTCGAGCCGACATAGCCGATCACCTGCCCCTGCCGCACCCGCGCCCCGGCGGTGACGCCGCGGGCGAAGCGGGACATATGGTTGTAGGTGGTGACGTAGCCGTTGATGTGCTGGATCTCGACCCGGCGCCCGTAGCCCGAATCCCATTCCGCCTTGATGACGGTGCCGTTGCCCGCGGCCACGATCGGCGTGCCGATGGGGTTGGCCCAATCGACGCCGGTGTGGAGCTTGGCGTAGCCGAGGATCGGATGGCGCCGGTAGCCGAAGCCGGAGCGCATGATGCCGTCGGCGATGGGCTTGCGGATCAGGAACTTCTTCAGCGACCGGCCCTGGTCGTCGAGATAGTCGATTCCGCCGTCGTCGGGCGACTGGAAGCGGAAGACCTTGCGCCACTCGCCGCCGAGGTTGAGCGCGGCGTAGAGCAGTTCCGGCCGCTCGGCCGCAGAGGGGCCGGCATCCTCGTCGTAGGTGTAGAACAGGTCGAGCCCGTCGCCCGCCGAGATGCGGCGCTGAAAGTCGATGTCGTAGCTGAACACCCGGACGATGTCCTCTACGGTGGGGCGCGGCACGTCGTGGCGCGCGGCCGTCTCGTAGAGGCTCTGGTAGAGCCGCGGGCCGGTACCCTCGTCCTCCTCGTCGTCGCCGTCCTGCGCCTCGGCCTGCGCCGGCTGGCTCCGGTTCTTGCTCTCGTCCACCGGCGGGGCAACGGGCACGAAGGCGCCCCGGTCGTTGATCGCGGCGATGGCCTGCACGCCGCTCTCGCCGTAGAGCACCACGCGGGTCACCTGCCGCCCGTCGCCGGGCTTGGGCCCCGGCGCGACCTGCACGCGGAACTGCTGGCCTTCCGACAGGCCCGATACCTTCGCCTTGCCGCCGAGCGCGGCGACGATGCCGGCGATCGCCGCATCCGAGGCGTGGCCGGTGGCCTTGAGCATCGCCTCGACCGTGTCGCCGCGCTTGAGCGCGAGGTCGCGCTCCTCCACCAGCGGCGCCTCGCCCGAGCGCAACTCGACCTTGGCGAGCTTGGTGACGTTCTCGGGGACGACCAGCACCTCGATCGACTTGAACGGGCTGCCGTCCTCCGGCTTCTTCTGGTCGAAGCCGGGGAAGGTGGAGGCTTGGCGCAGCGTGCGCGAAAGCATGATCTGCGGCGCGAGCGGGAGCGCCGTGCGTCGTCCGGCCTCCGCCGTGAGGCGGCGCTCCTCCTCGACCTGCGCGGTCACGTCCTCGTCGGACAGAGCGGGGGCGTTCGGGTCGAGCGCGACGTCGGTGAGATCGCGCTTCACCACGGTGACTTCGGCGCCCGGCGCGTCGGCCGCGCTCGGCTCGGGCGCGCGCTCCTGCGGCTCGTCGGAGACGAACTTCATCGGATCGAAGCGCGGCACGTCGGCGGCAAACACCCCGGTCTGCATCGACAGGGCCGAGGCGATCCGCACGAACGGCTTGACCTTGATGATCTCGCGGTCGCCGAGCCGCACCGTCACGGGCGTGCGGAACGTCTGCTTGGCCGAGGCGATCATCAGGTTGCGCACCAACCGGTCGCCCTTGTGGGCGAGGGCGACCGCGGCCTCTTCCGCGGGCTGCGGCCGGGCGATCAGAGCCGGCTTGTCGGAGATCGCGGCGAGCGACACGTCGCCCTGCAGCGAGACGTGGATCGCGGCGCCGATCAGCAGTGCGCCGGTGATGCCGGTGAGCGCACTGGCACAGAGCCAGCGCAGGTTGACGTCGCGGCGGTCGATCTGGCGGGCATTCGCCCCGAGGAGGTTGAGCGGCGGCTCGACGCCGCGGGGCAGGTTGGCCGGGCGCCGCTGCGCGCCGGCCGCTCCTCCGATCTTCAGCCGCTCGCGCGTCACGGGCTTCCTCTGGATGGGCGCTTCGGACCGGATGTCGCGAAGAGATTTACCAGAGTTGCCCCGACCGGGCGACCTGGACCTGAGCCCCGGGGTGTCCGGGGCCAGCATGTCCACATTGAGGCGAGCCCCGCGATCGGGAGAGTCTCGCGCGCGAGCGTCCTGTCACACCCCCGTGATCCGCCCGTGATCGGATGCGGGGAACTTTTTTCGATTTCGCGATTGACGGGACCGGACGGACCCCGTAAACGCTCTTTCACCGACGGGGCGCCGCGGCCCACCACACGGTGGGGCAGCGAGCCGGAGGTCATCGGGACTGATTGAGCGGCACGGCTGATCCGGGCGACTGGATCGGACGATCGCTGTCCTTCGTGTCCCCGATGTGTCGATCGGATGACGGTTGACAGGACGGTTCGCCGGCTCTAGA
>NZ_JBBXMW010000029.1:0-47680 GCF_038442325.1 Methylorubrum subtropicum
AGCGTCAGACCCTCATCGATCGCCGCTTGCGCCATCACGCGCAGGCCGCCTAACCTCTCAACCCAGATGGACCAGAGCCTCCGTTCCTGAGCAGCCCAAACCGTCTCAAATCATCTGACGACGGACAATCGCCATCACCGGCATCCATGGGGTCGTTCGGGATAGATGCGAGCCGCAAACGTATAACCAGATTTTCTGATAATCTGAAATCCGGTCTAACGGGCCTGTCAGGTTCCACAACTCCCGACGGGCTGATGCCCAAGACGCTCCACACGAAGCGGCACAGGAAGCTGGTCGACCGGCTCGTCGAGATTCGCGAGCAGGCCGGACTGACGCAGAGCGAGCTGGCGTATCGACTGGGCCGCTACCAGTCGGTTGTCGCAGCCATGGAAGGGGGCGGGCGACGGATCGATGTGGTCGAGCTGCTCGCGCTTGCGGACGTCATGGGGTTTGACGTCCACGATTTGATCGACCGTATCCGGGAGGTTTCCGAGTAGAGATCGGCGGGCCGTCGTCGGATCTTCGCATCGGTGGCAATCCCCTTCGGAGATCGGCGTTAGATGGGGTGGTACGCAAGGCTCGCGTACGAGATGTGCCGAAGGTGTGGCCACCGGAATTCTACGCGGCGTGGCGAACCGTCGCTGCGCATGAAAAGCCTTCCATCGATCCCCTTTGCGATGTGACGGGCACATGGCGCGTGCCTGCGGTTTCCGCTATGGTCCGGTTTGGAAGGTGTTAGTCGAAGAGCGATGGCACGCGGCGAGTTGATGAAGAGATTGCTGGCGAGCTACGGCCGGGACGAGGAGTTCCGCGCCGTGGCCGAGCAAATCATTCTCGAGGAGGAGCAGAAGAACAACAAGGTTCTTGCCCGATCGCTTCGCAAAACTCTCGACAACAGCTCGCACCGACCGGCCACCGCGCCTAAGATGTTGGCCCCGCTTATTCATTTCCCCGACGCAGCCGACGACTTCGTGGAGCGCGTCGAGCCCGAGCGTAACAAGCACGACATCGTGCTGAGCGAAGCCAACGTCCGTGTGTTCCTCGGTCTCATGCGCGAGTTCCGCCGCGGCGAGGATATTCGACGCCGCGGGCTCCCCGTGCGTTCGAAGCTCCTGTTCTGCGGTCCGCCCGGTTGTGGCAAGACGCTCTGCGCCGAGGTATTCGCAGCCGAAATGGGTCTGCCGCTCTTCGTAGTGAAGATCGACCGGCTAATCTCGTCCTATCTGGGCGAGACTGCCGCCAATGTTCGCAAGATATTCGAGTTCGCACGCAAGCAGCCATGCGCCTTGTTCTTTGACGAGTTCGATGCACTCGCTCGATCGCGTGACGATACAAGCGAGCACAACGAACTGCGTCGCGTCGTCAACAGTCTTCTGATCTTTATCGATCGTTTACGCCCCAATGGTTTTCTGATTGCGGCCAGCAATCTCGATCAGTCGCTCGATCCTGCCATCTGGCGGCGCTTCGATGAGGTGATCTGGTTCGACAAGCCGGACCGGCCGATGATCGAACGCTTCGTGAAATTCAAGTTCAAGAATGTCGAGGCGAGCTTCGATCCGCTCGAGCACGCCAAGGCGCTCGAGGGCTACAGCTACGCCGAAATCGAGCGGGTGTGCATCTCTGCGATCAAGTCGGCGATCATCGAGCGCCGCAAGCAGGTTCGCGAAAACGATTTCAAGCGGGCCATCGCCGATGAGACCCGTCGGCGCTCCGGAACCGCGCGCCTCTCGAAGATATCCTAGAGCGCGGCCTTGGCACGATACGACCATCTGCGACTCGTCCGCCTGCCCGAGCAGTTGGAGCGCCGAAGGCGCTCAGGCGGCGGCACTGCGCCGGTTCATGAACCCGGCGGGCACAGCCGAAAGCTCCGAACCGAGCTGGACGCCTTGGTCGCTGAGCAGCAACGCCGGCGCCGACCGGAGTTCGTCGATCCGTCCCTGATTCTCCGCGTCCGCATGAACGGCATGACGTTGGAGGAGGACTGGGAACGCCTTGGGCTCACTCTGCTGGCGAGCGACGAGGACAAGACGCTGATCCTTTTCGCCTCGAGCGATGAGATGCAGGGTTTCCGCGAGCGACTCGACGCCTACTCGCGCGGCACGCCGCCCGGCCAGGCCGCGCCTTCCTATGCTGCCTTCATAAATCGCGTGGAGGAGATCAGTTCGCTCCAGCCGCGCGACCGTATCGGCTTGAGGCTGCGCGAGGATGGCTTCACCGGTGCCGACGACTTCGCAGCCGACCGCATCTTCCTGCTCGACGTCGAGCTCTGGGATCTCGGCCGACGCGAGGTCCGGACCCGCAAGCTCGATCAGATCGCCGACTACATCGAGGCGCGTGCCGGCGAGGTGCTCGATCGCTACGTCGGTCCTTCGATCACCATGTTGCGCGCGCGGCTCTCCGGCTCGGTCGTGCGCACGCTGCTCGACCTTGATGTCGTCGCCGTCATCGACGCGCCGCCAGAGCCCGACATCGCGACCGGCGATGCGCTTGAGCTGACGCTCGCCGAACTGCCGGCGCTCGAGCCCTTAGCGGCGGATGCTCCGGTGATCGGGGTCGTCGACAGCGGCCTCAACGCACACCCGCTGATCGACGACGTCGTCGTCGGGGCGATCGGTGTTCCGGCGGTGCTCGGCGAGGCGGACGACTTAGGCCATGGCACCCGGGTCGGCGGGATCGCGCTCTTCGGCGACCTGCGCTCTCAGCTCGCCGGGGGAATGTTGAAACGCGTCGCCCGAATCGCTTCCGCCAAGGTCGTAAACGACCGCGGCGCGTTCGATGAGATGCGTCTCGTACCCTCGCAGATGCGCGAGGCGCTCACGACGCTCCATCAACGCTTCGGGTGCCGCCTCTTCGTAATCTCGCTAGGCGACGCCAAGCGGATCTACGACGGCAGCAAAGTCGGGCCTTGGGCTGCAACCCTCGACGAACTGGCGCGCGAGCTCGACGTCGTCATCGTCGTGTCCGCCGGCAACCGCGCACCGCGCGGCGGCAACCGCATCGAGCAGGCGGTGACCGAGTATCCCGGCTACCTTCTGGAGCCCGCGAACAGACTGTGCGAGCCGGCCGGCGCGATGAACGTCATCACCGTCGGCTCGCTCGCCCACGGCGAGGGTATCGGGCCCGATTTCCACGAAGACGTCCATGTCCGGGCTATCACTCGCGCCCTCGAGCCCTCACCCTTCACTCGCGTCGGCCCAGGCATCGGTGGCGCGCTCAAGCCGGACTTCGTCGACGTCGGCGGTACCATGGTCTTCGATCCGGTTGTGACGCGCCTGCGCTTGGGCGAGGACCTGCCTACCGCCGGCGTCCTGACACTTCACCACCGCGCGCTCGATCGCCTGTTCACGACCGGGTCCGGTACCTCCTATGCCGCGCCGCTGGTCGCCAACAAGGCGGCTCGCATCCTTGCCCGGTTCCCGACCGCGTCGGCCAACCTCGTCCGTGCCCTGTTGGCCGGCGCGGCGCAGTCGCCCGACGAAGCGGTGCTGAAACTTCAGCCGCTCGGTGGAGAGGCACTGCGCTCGGTCTGCGGACATGGTCGGATCGATGCCGTGCGCGCCGCCTACTCCGACGATCATCGCGTCGTCTTCTACGCCGATGACGAACTGCCGCTCGACCACTTCGCCGTCTACAAGCTGCCGATCCCCGAGCTTTTCCAGAGCGGCGGCCGCCGCACCATCCGCGTCAGCCTTGCCTTCGATCCGCCGGTCCGCCACACACGCGCCGACTATACCGGCGTCGGCATGAGTTTCCGTCTGGTACGCGGCTGCGAATCGGCTCTGATCTTCGACCACTACCGGCGCCGGACGCAGGCCGAAGGTCGCCGCCCCGACATCGACGGCCGGTACAACTGCGGGCTAGAGCCCGGTCCACGCGAACGCGAGCGCAGCACGCTGCAGAGCGCCAGCGTCACCTTCTCGCGCGACACAGACCGTTACGGAGACAGCTATCATCTCGTCGTGCGCTGCGAAGCCGGCTGGGCGGCGAACTTCGAGACGCGCCAGCGATTCGCCGTCGTCGTCGAGCTGAAGCACCAAGCCGAGGTGCAGCTCTACGCGCGTCTCCGCGCCCGTGTCCGCCTGCCGGCCTGACGCCTGCCATGAGTCGTGTCGATTCGGATTGCCTTCCTTCTGCTTGGTCGAGCAGAGAGAAGGTCTGCGCAGGCTGTTTCGAGGACGCGGATCTTCGGCGCTACATCCGTGCGCAGGCCGGGCCACGCGGGTGCAGCTTCTGCAACCGCTGCTCAGCCCCGACGGCAGCCGTCGGCGAAGTCGCTGGATACATTGCCGACCGCATGGGCACCTTCTACGGTCGGGCGGTCGACCAACTGCCCTACGACGGTCGCGAGGGCGGCTATCAAGGATGGCACCCGGACACCAGGGAACTGCTGTTCGGTGAAATCGGCCTGGACCTGCCCCACGACGGCGACGGCCGTTTGGCGCAGGCCCTGCTGGACGAGATCGGTGACGATGCCTGGACCAGCTTCGAGTGGCTGAAGCTCGAAATCGACGAGAGCTTCGCGCTCGACTGGAACAGATTCTGCACGACGGTGAAGCATCAGCGGCGCTTCTTCTTCCTGGCGATCGGGCCCGGCGAACCACACGATCCCGACGCTCGTGCGCTCCACGAGTTCCTCTACGACCTTGGGCGGTTGATCGACGAGCTTGGACTTATAAAGACTATGCCCGTTGGCTACGCACTACATCGCGCCAGGGCGCGAGAGCCCGGCTTACGCTTCACCACCGCGAGGGAACTCGGACCGCCACCCGCCGAATTCGCCACCCAGTTCAACCGCGTGAACCCGCCGGGCATCCCGATGTTCTACGGGGCGGAGAACCGCGCGCTCGCGTGCGCCGAGGCCCGGCAGCCGCTGCTTTCGGTCGGGCGCTTCGTCGCCGACCGTCTGGTTCGGTTGCTGGATTTGGCGACGCTCGCGCCGGTGCCCGGCTTCTTCTCGGCTGCGAGCCGTCGAGAGTGCCAGGGCTACCGCTTCCTACACGCCTTCGCCGGCCTGATCGCCAAACCCGTCGCGGGCGATGACCGGACGCACATCGACTACATACCGACACAGGTGCTGACCGAGTTCCTGCGCGATTTTCCCTTCGCGGGTGGGCCGATCGACGGCGTGCGCTACCGGAGCGCGACCACGATGCCAGGCACGAACACGGTCCTGTTCGCCACGCAGGCTGAGGTCTGCGACCGGCCCCCGGACGAGCCTTTCGGTGAGGCTTGGCCCTGGCTTCGGCTCGTTTCGGTCAGACACCTCGAACTCGCCGTTGCCTGAGCATGGCAACCTTCACGCAGAGTCAGATCGAGGCATTGACCGCCGCACTCGGCGATACGGCCGACGGCCTAACCGGAAGTGAGATCGCGCATCTCCTGAACGTCGCGACCATGAAGGATCCGGGGGCCGGTCTGACGAAGCGCCACCGGTTGCACAACGCCTTCGCCGAAAGTCAAAACAAACGCGGCGACCGCGGTGCCATCTTGAAGTTCCTGCGGCAGGTGATGAAGCCCGACCGATACCTGCGCGTGCCCGCGCGTTTCGAGGCACTCCGCGCCAAGGTGAAAGCTGCCTTGTCATTCGCCGGGCTTGCCGTCGATCAGGAGTTCGCCCCCGCCTTGTTCGGCTTCGCGCCATAAGCGGCCCTTCGAACAGATTCACTGGAATGGCCGCTCAGCCTCAGAAAGCTGCCATTGGCATAGAGTGGCGAGTCTTGGCGGCCACAACATTCTGATGGTGGTTCGCATTAGCGAGGTCCCCTGGGCGACGTCGCTGCCGAGGGATGCCGGAAGCATCCGTGTCGGACTGGCACCAGATCGTTTCCAACATCGCGCATATGAGCCACTCCCAGGGTGGCCGCGGCTCGTGGGAATGGCTACGGACGCGCCCGAAGCCAACCTTGGACATGCTGGCTTTGAACTACTGTTTGGTCTCGGATCAAGCTTGAGTGCATCGCGGCAGGCCGCGACGCTCCAGGGCTGGCAGCAGGTGCATCACCGAGCGGGCGAACTCGTAGCGCGCCACGGCGAGGCCGGTGGTCCAGTCCGGAAGCTGCTCGGCCATCAACTCGGTCACATCGAGCCCGCGGGAGAAGCCGTCGCCGATGCGTGCCTCGACCGTGTCGAGCCAGCGCCGCGTCTGATCGATGCCGCGGCGTCCGGCCTCGACCGGGCCATGGCCGGGGATCAGCAGGCGGTGGTCGATCTCACCGAGTGTCGTCAGTGCCCCGCGCCAGCGCTCGGGATCGGCGTCGGGGGTGGTGGCGGCGCGGTCGAGGAAGACGAGGTCGCCGGGAAACAGCAGGCCGGAGGATTCCTCGAACAGGCAGAGATCCTCGCGGGTGTGGCCGGCAAGCGGCAGGATGCGGAAGCGGCGCTCGCCGATGGTCTCGACGCCCGCTTCCGCGACGCGGCCGGGCTCGGGCACGCCGGTGCCGCGCATCCAGTCGCCCGCGACCCGGTACATGCCGTTGGTGAGGTCGGTGCCGGCCCGCTTCAGGTCGCCGCGCAGAGCCGGTCCGCCGCTGACGGTGCCGGGCTCGAAGGCGGTGGCGCCGAGCACGTGGTCGGCGTGGATGTGGGTGAGGTAGACCCGCGCCACCGGCTTGCCCGTCAGGCGCTCGGCCAGCGCCTTCAGCGCCGTGCCGTAGCGGTGCGAAGGGCCGGCATCGATCAGCACCGCGCCGTCGCTCGTGTCGAGCACGGTGATGTTGGCGATCGCCCCGCCATTGGCGCGGGTGATGGGCTCTGGCGCGCCGTAGATCGTCCAGACGCGGGGGGCGATCTCGACCGGGGCGAGCGGGTAGGCCAGCGGGGCGGCCTCGGCCGGGAGCCAGGGCAGGGCCGCGGCGGAGAGCCCGAGGGCGAGGCCGGCGCGGCGGGTGATCGTGGTTTCCTTGCTCACAGCCGTCCCTCCTGCCCGGCGGCCGGAGCGGCCGCGGAATCCGCATTCGGCGGGATCGGCACCCGCACCGTGAAGGTCGTGCCGTTGGTGTTGCGGGCCTTCAGCGTCAGCGCCTCGCCCGCGGCCGGACGGTCCGGCAGCAGCGTCAGGGTCGGGTTGTCGGCCACCGGCTCCTGCAGGGTGAGGCGGGCGAGCACCGCGCCGGCGGCATCGGCCACGCTCAACTCCTCGATCAGAAAGAGCGGGATGTTGGCGAGCATGCCGGTGTCCATCGGGTGCGTCATGCGAAGGCGCAGGCGAAGGCCGTCGGCCTCGCTCCAGACCCGGGCCCGGGTCTCGCCGAGGCTCTTCCAATCGACCTTCTTCTCCACCACCGGCGGCACCGAGCAGCCGCCGCCCGCCGCATCCAGAGTGCGCCCGCCCACATGCCAGGTCTCGCCCCGGCGCACCGCGGCGCGGATCGGCGTGCCCTGCTCGATCTTCATGCGGAACGCTACGAAGGGTTTGGCCGCCAGCGGCTCCAGCCGCAGGGTCAGCGGAAACGGGTTGAGGTCGGCGATGACGAGCACCTCGTCGGCGGACCCGAGCGCGCGGGCATCGACGGTCACCGGCACCTGGGTCTGATCCTCGGTGACGGGGGGCAGTACCACCTGCACCGCGTCGTCGAACACGGCGCGGCGCCCGCCGAGATAACGCTCGGCCATGGTCGGCCAGAGCGGCGAATCGAGCGGGTCGCGGCTGCCGCTGGACGGGGCCGCCGCGCGGACGAGCGGCCGGTCGATGGAGGGCCTGAAGGGGGAGAGGAAGGGCATCGCGGGGCCTCGGCTCAGCGGTCTTCGAAGGGCAGGACGGGGGGCGGGACGGCCTCGATCAGGGGGCGCTCGGCGTCCGCCCAGCCGTCGGTGCCGTCGGCGAACCAGTAGAGGCGCCCGTAGCCGAGGGCGGCGGCGCGCTTGACCGCGTTCCACGACATCCAGCAATCGGCGAGGCAGAAGAATACGATCGCACGCCCCCGGTCGCCCCCCGTGAGCCGGGCGAGATGGCGGGCGAAGTAGGCGGCGAGCCGCGGTTCGAGCCGGCCGCGGCCGGTCTCGGGCAGCCAGGTCGCGCCGGGGATCGTCTCGCGCTTGTCCACGATCCGCCACGCGCCGGTGGCGGGGTCGTAGCCGCCGCGCTGGGGCATGGTGTCGATCAGCACCGCGCCCTCGTCGCGCAGGCGGTCGAGGGCGGGCAGATCGATCCGCTCGCCGCCCTCGACCGGGCGGGTCACCGGAGCGCGGTAGTTCTGCACCCGGTAGCCTGTGGCCTCGTCGGTATCGAAGTCGGAGGCGAGGTCGGCCCTGGCGGCGCCCGCGAGGACGGCGAGACCGAACGCTGCGGCGAGCACGGCGCACCTCATCGCCCGGTCCTCCGGGTGAGGCCCAGGATGCGGGTGAGCGTGGCGTCGCGGTCGATCCAGTGGTGCTTGAGGGCCGCCGCGACGTGGAGCGCGAGCGCCGCGCTCAAGAGGAGCGCCAGCCCGTCGTGGAGGTTGGAGGCCACCGCATAGAGCGTCTCGTGCTTGGTCTCGAACAGCTTCGGGATCACGGGCAGCCCGAACACCGAGACCGGCCTTGCATAGGCGAGCGAGCGCAGGATGCCGGAGAGCGGCATCAGCAGAGTCGCCGCGATGAGGAAGACGTGGAGGAGAATCGCGCCGCGCCGCTCCCATGCGGCGTGCGGCCCGGCGGGTGCGGGAAAGCCCTCGCGCATCCGCCACGCCACGCGGGCGAGCGCGGCCATGAGGACGAGCACGCCGACGGATTTGTGGATCTGGACGAGCGCGGTCTTGTCCGGGCCGCCCTTCACCGTCTGGAGCCAGAAGCCGAAGGCGAGCAGCCCGAGCACGCCCGCGCCGACGCCCCAGTGCAGGCTGAGCGAGAGGCGGCCGGGCCAGGGCGCGGGGGCCGTCATCGCGCCAGCAGCCTCAGGTGGGGGAACTCGCGCTTGGCCGTGAGCAGGGTGCAGTCGCGTTCGTCCTCGGTGTCGGGGCAGACGATCTCGACCCCGTCGGGATAGTGGCTGACGTTCTCGCAGGTCGCGCGGAAGCGCTCGCGCAGGCGCGGATCGTCGGCGATCCGGGCGGTGTCGAGCCCGGTCACCGTGCAGTCCGTCTTCAGCATCAGCATGCGCCGGATCTGGTATTCCTTGACCTCGGCGCGCGCGGGCGCGGGCAGGAGCAGTCCTCCCGCCAGCGCGAGCGCCGAGGCCGAATGCGCGAGCATCCGCGGGATCAATTGATCTTGGCCGCGATGGCCGGGTCCTTGTCGGCCTCGCTCTCGATGTAGGTGCGGATCGCCCAGATCGCCTCCTGGCTCAGGATGTCGGCGAAGGGGGGCATGCGGTAGCGGCCGTCGCGCTGAGCGCCGCCGCGCACGCGGGTGAGGAAGTAGACGTCGGAGGCTTCGGTCTTGTCGAGTTCGCGCAGGTCCGGGGCCATGCCGCCGGACTTGGCGTCGATGCCGTGGCAGCGGGCGCAGTTTTTGTTGTAGCCCGACGCGCCGATCTCGACCGCCTTGGCGTTGCCGACATAGGGGTTCTTGTCGCGGTCGTTCTCGCCGAGCGGCTCCAGGCCGGTCGTGTCGATGGCCGAGGGCGCGCCGTCGCCGTGGGCGTGGACGAGGGCGGTCGTGGCGAGGGCGAGCGGGATCGCGAGCGGAAGGGCGAGGGCGGCGGCCCGGAGCGTGCGGATCATCGGCTGTGCCTTTTCTTCTCGGAGGGGAATGCGTCGTGACGGACGGAGGGGCGGGCGCAGCTCACGGGGCCGGGTCCAGCCAGATGCGCCAAGTCTCCGACCCGCTGACCTGCAGCGAGTAGGTTCCGGGCGTGTCGATGCGGTGGGTGGCGCTGCCGCCGCCGCCGATGTGCAGGTTCTGGACGATGCCGCCGGCTGCGTCCTTGAGGTACAGGACGAAGATCGGGCCATCGCTTTCGTAGCGCAGCATTGTGGGCGCGGTGATCTCGAAGAGGTCGGTCTGCGCGGTCAGCCGGCCCTGGAAGCGGGGCAGGGCGAGGTGGGCGGCGAGCCGGTCGTAGCAGGCGAGCCGCTCGGTGCCCTCGACGGTCGCGCGGCACTTGGCGAAGGCGGCGCGCATCCCGGCCTCCGCCTCGCCCGCGGCCAGAGCCGGCAGCGAGAGGATCGTGCCGAGCATCGCGAGCGCCATCGGCCGCGCCGTCACTTGCCCGCCTGCGGTTCGTCCTCGTGTTTCGGGGCGACGGCGGCCGGGTAGGCCTCCCAGACCGGCTTGTCGGTCTGCCAGTGGACCGGGCAGCCCTTGCAATCCTGCATCCAGGCGTCCTGGAAGATCGCGAAGCGGATCTTGGCGCCGTCCATCACTGCGCCGGTGAGATTCACCTCGTAGAACTTCGCTTCCTGCAGGTCGGTGTCGATGAAGCGGGCGCCGACGAACTGGGCGCGCTTGGCCTGGACCATTTCGAGGTCGGCCACCGTGAAGTCGCCGCCGCTGAAATCGCCGCCGACGATGCGGGCGTGGTCGAGATTGGCCCCGACGAAGCGGGCGTCCCTGGCCTTCACGCCCTGCATGAAGGCGATCTGGAGCTGGGCCCCGCTGAGATTGGCTTTTTCCAAGATGGCGCCGCGCAGGTTCGCCCCGCGGAGATCCGCGCGGGCGAGGTTGGCGCCGGTGAGATCGGCCCCGCCGAGGTCGGCGTTCTTCAGGTCGGCGTGGCGCAGGTCGGCGCCGGGACATTTGGCGCCCGGCGCGATGGTGCAGCTGCCGACTACCCAGGGGTCGGGCCGCTCGTCCTTGTTGTGGACCACGGTCTGCGCCGCAGCCGGTAGGGCGTGCGCGAGCAGGCCGGAGATCAGGAAGGCGCGGAGCGCGCCGTTCGTCCGGGCCGACATCGGGTCAGCTCCTTTTTTCGGATTCTATCGGATGTCTCGACAATGAGCCGGCGCAGTGGCGCGCCGGCTCGGCCGTGGCGGCGGGAGGATGCCCAAAAAGCCCTCCCGCGCCTCAGGTCACTGCGCCGAGGCGGTATCGGTCGGCAGTTCGAACACCCAAAACGAGCCGCCCTGGGAGACGAGCTTGGTCTGGTCCGCCATGTCGCCGCCCCACAGCGGCACCGCGCCGCCGTAGCCCGAGGAGATGCCGATGTACTGCTTGCCGTCCATCTCCCAGGTGCTCGGCACCGAGACCACGCCCGAGCCGGTCTGGAACGCCCAGAGCTGCTTGCCGTTCTTGGCGTCGAAGGCCTTCACGTAGCCGTCCGAGGTGCCGGTGAAGACGAGCCCGCCCTTGGTCGTCATGGTGCCGGCCCAGAGCGGCATCGCCTCCAAGTGCTCCCAGACGATCTTGCCGGTCTTCGGATCGAGCGCGCGCAGCGCGCCGACATGGGTGTCGAACTTGCGCTGGATGCGGAAGCCCTGGCCGAGATAGGCCGAACCCGCCTTGTAGGTGACGTTCTCGGTCCAGTAATCCTCAGTCCAGTCGTTCGACGGGATGTAGAACAGCCCCGTCTGCTGCGAGTAGGACATCGGGTTCCAGTTCTTGCCGCCGAGGAAGTTCGGCGTCACCTTGATCGACTTGCCCTTGGCCTGGCCCTCCTCCGGGGCCGGCGGGCGCTGGCCCTCGACCTCGATCGGGCGGCCGGTCTTCAGGTCCCAGCCCGTTGCCCAGGTGATGTCGCGCACGAAGGGGTAGGCGGCGACGAGCGCCGTCTGCTTGCTGATCTGGCCGTCACGGGCGGCGAGCTTGTCGGTGTCGGTGAGGAAGAAGAAGCCGTTGCGGTCGGCATGCGCGCCGAGGCGCATGGTCTTGCCGTCCTTCTCCATGTCGAACAGGATGATCTCGTTGTTGCCCGAGTAATCCCACGCGTCGTTCGAGGTGTGCTGGAAGAAGCCCACCGGCTCGCCGTTCGACGGGTCGATGTAGATCTGGCCAGAGGTGTAGAGGCTGTCGTAGGGCTTCCAGTCGCCGCCGGGGCCGGAGCGGTAATGGTGGTTCCACGGGGCCGGGTTGCCGGTGCCGATGACGAAGGTGTTGGTCTTCTCGTCGTAGACGCCGGTCTGCCAGGGGGCGCCGCCGCCGTGGTTCCACGCCTCGACCTTCTTGCCGTCCTTGTCGTTGGGCCAGGATGGCGCCTTGGCGTCGCCCGTCGTGGTCGAGTCCTTGCCATTGAGGCGGCCCATATGGCCCTCGACGAGGGGCCGCATCCAGATCTCCTCGCCGGTCTCGGGATCGCGGCCGTAGAGCTTGCCCTGCGCGCCGAACTCGTCGCCCGAATTGCCGTGGATCAGGACGACCTTGCCGGTCTTCTTGTCCTTGATGATGTTCGGCGCGCCCGTGTAGGCGTAGCCGGCGGCGTGGTCGTCGAACTTCTTGCTCCAGACGACCTTACCGGTCTTGGCGTCGAGCGCGTACATTGAAGCGTCGAGCGCGCCGAAATAGATCTTGCCGTTGTAGATCGCGGCACCGCGGCTCACCACGTCGCAGCACGGGCGGATGTCGTCGGGCAGACGGGCCGAGAACGACCACATCTTCTTGCCGGTCTTGGCGTCGAGGGCGAAGATGCGCGAGTAGGAGGCTGTGATGTAGATCACGCCGTCATGCACCAGCGCCTGACCTTCCTGGCCGCGCTGCTTCTCGTCGCCGAACGAGAACGACCAGCGCGGCTTCAGCAGGCTGACGTTCTTGGTGTTGATCTTGTCGAGGCCCGAATAGCGCTGGGCCTTGATGCCCATGCCGTACATGAGCACGTCCTTGTCGGTGTTCTGGTCGTTGAGGATGTCCTCCCAGGTCACCGCGGCGCCGGTCGAGGCCTTCTCGGCCTTGGGGGCATCCTTGGTCTCGGTTTTCTGGGCCGAGGCGGGCGGCGCCATGAGCAGGCCGGACAGGATCAGCGACGAAGCGGCGGCGAGCATCAGCGTGCGGGGGCCGTGCCCCGCTGTCTTCCTGGCCATGCGTCTCTCCCTGGCGGTCGCGTGGGCCGCGCCGCGTCTTTCGATTCTGATGGGGAGCCGGTCCGCGGGAGCCTCACGACAAGCATCCGACGATCCGCCGCGACGAGCGGGCGACCCGAATACTTCGTGAGAGCTTGGCGTCCCGAGGCCGGGCTCGAATGTAGGTATGGCGGGAAAGATTGCCCGCCGCACGCTAACTTTTGTCCATGCCTCATATGGAAGTCTTAGAATTGCAAGTTCATCCCGGCCCGATTTGCCATATTAGAATTGCGATCTGGCTCGATGACCATAATGAATTTGTTTGAAACTGCGCCCTTGACGCTCGTCCGGCGGCGCGAGCATCACTTTTACAGTCCAGGCGCCGCGGGTTGCGCCCGAACGAGTGGACGCGATGCACATCATCCTGGTGGACGACCATCCGCTGTTCCGCGAGGCCTTGCGCAGCACAATCCGCATCGGCCTGCCGCACGCCCGCATCGAGGAGGCGGAATCGATCGAGGCGGCCAAGACCGTGCTGGCCGAGCGGCCCGGCATCGACGTGATCGTGCTCGACCTGTCGATGAAGGGCGTGACCGGCTTCGACGGGATGATGAGCTTGCGCATCCGCTTCCCCCGCATCCCGATCCTGGTCTGCTCGGGCCTGGAGGAGGGGCGGATCGTGCGCGAGGCCCTGCGGCTCGGGGCGGCGGGCTTCGTGCCGAAATCGGCGACGCGGGCGACCTACATGGAGGCGCTCGACAGCATCATGCGCGGCTCGATCTACGTGCCGGACCTCGCCCATTCGCACGAGGCCGAGGCGAGCAAGACGGCGGACGCCTCCGCGCGCATCGCCGCGCTGACGCCCGCGCAAATGAACGTGTTGTCCATGATCAAGCGGGGCAAGCTCAACAAGCAGATCGCGTTCGAACTCGGCATCGGCGACTCGATGGTGAAGGCCCACGTCTCGGAGATCATGCGCAAGCTCGGCGTGCGCAACCGGACCCAGGTGGCGCTCTGCGCCTCGGCGCTGGATTTCGACCGCGTCGGGATGTGAAGCCTGCGGCCGATACACAGCTTTCGCGAAGCCAGCGATGTCCGCAGGGCGGACGAACCGTCGCGGTCCGATCCCGACCTTCAACCGCGGTCGCGCAGAGCGTCGATCTCAAGGTTTCGGCAGCGCCCAACCTTGGCCTGAGGCACGGGCGTACAAGTCCTCTTCCATGATATCCGATCCGCGGTTCTCGACCGCGAAGCGGATCCGTTCTGCACGTACGACTCGAAGGGACAGCCCTGGGCGCAGCGGTGATCGCGCGGCTTGCAGCCCTATTAGAACCCGAGAGCGTTCTCCCCCCTCCGCGGGGGAGGGTTGGCACGCACGACCGGCCGTTTCGCGTCGGTTGTGGGACGCAACGGCGGCCATGAGCGTCGAGGACGAGAGCGACGGCCTCGTCTGTCTCACGCCGGAGGGCATGCACGGCCTCTGCTACGGGTCGCCACGGACCGGCGCTGCGGCGGCACCGTAAGCGGTCGACCTCGTCCGTCCATCCGTGCCGCCAACGCTTGATTTGCCAAATTATCCTGTTAAAGTTGCCGAAAGACCAATCCATCGATGTGCTTTGTCGATCACATCTCGAGATAATCCCCCATCGGGCCGGATTAACCTTCGCTCTGTGATCGTGCCCCTCTTGCTCGGTGGCGGCGGTCTCCCGCACATCCTGAACCGTCACGCTTGGGCCCAGGATGGCCCGGTTAGCCGGATCGGATCGCCACATGCGGATGCTACGGAGCACGCTTCTCGTGTCGGTCGCGCTGCTGCCGACGATGGGCCACGCCCAGCAGCAGGTCACGCTCGACGAGATCAGCGTCGTCCCGACCACCCCGGTCGGTGGCGGCACCGGCATCCGCGCGGCGACGCCCCCGGTCGGCCCGGCACCAGCCCTGCCCGTGCCGTCCCCGGTCGAGCCGCGCCTGCGCGGCGGCGCGCAGCCGCTCTACAAGATCCCGAGCACGGTCGAGACCGTCACCGCCGCCGACCTCGAGGCCGACCGCGGCACCGGCAACGTCGTCGCCACGCTCGCGCGGCGCACGCCGGGCCTCAACATCTCGGACTCGCAGGGCAGTGCGGGCCGGGTCGACATCAACTATCGCGGCTTCACCGCCTCGCCGGTCCAGGGCGTGCCGCAGGGGCTCGCCGTCTACCAGAACGGCGTGCGCATCAACGAGGCCTTCGGCGACATCGTCCAGTTCGACCTGATCCCGCCCTCGGCGATCCAGCGCATCGATGTGGTGACCGGCAACCCCGTCTTCGGCCTCAACGCGCTGGGCGGTGCCATCAACATCGGCATGAAGAACGGCTTCACTTGGCAGGGCACCGAGGTGACCGCGCTCGGCGGTTCGGACGGGCGCATCGCCGGCGGTCTGCAGCACGGCCAGGTCAGCGGGCCGTTCAGCTTCTACTTCAACGGCGACGGGCTGAACGACCGCGGTTGGCGCTACGAGAGCCCGAGCACGATCGGCCGCATCTACACCGATCTCGGCTACCGCTCGCAGGACGCTGAGTTCCACGTCATCGGCGCCTTCGCCCGCACCTTCTTCGGGGCGGCCGCGGCGACGCCGGTCGACTTCACCCATTTCGACCCGCGGGCGATCTTCACCTATCCGCAGACCACGACGACCCAGATGGGCACGCTGCAGGTGACGGGCCGCGTCGATGTCTCGCCGACCTGGGATCTGTCGGGCAACGCCTACTTCCGGCGCTTCAGCAACGTCTACGTCGACGGAAACGACGGCAACTTCGAAGCCTGCGGCGACGATTCCAACACGCCCAACGCCCTCTGCTTCGAGCGCGACGGCTTCTCCGACGACATCGCCCAGAACCAGTTCCGCATCCGCGGGCGCAACGGGCAGATCATCCCCTACCGCGACGGCATCCCCTACGGCACGATCGACGTCACCAAGACCGAGGCGACCGGCTACGGCGGCTCGCTCCAGGCGGCCAACCGCGACCGCGTGTTCGGCCTCACCAACAGCTTCGTCGTCGGCGGCAGCATCGATGTGGCCGACTACTCGTTCAAGTCGTCGAGCACGCTCGCCGTCATCAACCCGAACCTGTCGGTCACCACCAACCCGAACAACCCGACCTACGGCCTCATCCCCGGCCTCGGCACCGATTACCTGCGCACGGAAGGCGCGCTCGGCATCGCCCCGAGCAGCGTGATCGGCTCGAACCTCTATATGGGCCTCTACGCCACCGACACCCTCGACCTGACCGACCGCCTCGCTCTCACCGCGGGCGCCCGGCTCAACTTCGCCCGGGTGACGACGCGCGATCTCACCGGCTTCGCGCCGGACGTGAACGGTACCCACACCTTCACCAAGATCAATCCGGTCGCCGGCCTGACCTACCGCTTCATGCCGGAACTCTCGCTGTTCGGCAGCTACTCGGAATCGAACCGCGCGCCGACGCCGCTGGAATTGTCCTGCGCCAATCCCGACCGGCCGTGCCTGCTGCCGAACTCGCTGGTCGCCGACCCGCCGCTCAAGCAGGTGACGGCGCGGACCTACGAGGCCGGCATCCGCGGCGCGGTGGCGGGCGTCTACGACGGGGCGCTGACCTACAAGATCAGCGCCTTCCGCACCGACCTGTCGGACGACATCATCCAGCTCGCGACCCCCGGCAACGCGGCGCGCGGCTACTACGTCAACGTGCCGGCGACCCGCCGCCAGGGCGTCGAGGTCGGGGCCGAGTACAGCCGCGGCGACCTCTCGGTCTACGCCAACTATGCGCTGATCGACGCGACCTTCCAGTTCAACGGCACGCTCTCCTCGCCGAACAACCCGCTGGCCGGCGAGGACGGCGCGATCACCGTGCGCCCCGGCAACAAGGTGCCGCTGATCCCCGACCACCAGTTCAAGGTCGGGTTCGACTACCTGCTGCTGCCGGGCTGGCGGGTCGGCCTGAACCTGCAGGCCTATTCCTCGGCCTACTACCGCGGCGACGAGTCGAACCTGAACCGCAAGCTGCCGCCCTATTACGTGCTCGGCCTCAACACGAGCTACCGGGTCAACGACAGCCTGGAGCTGTTCGGCCTCGTCACCAACCTGACCAACAACCGCTACGCGACCTTCGGCACCTACGTCGAAGGTGGGCCCGTGGCCAACCGCTTCCAGATCAACGATCCGCGCACCACCACGCTCGCCCAGCCGCTCTCGATCTACGGGGGCCTGCGCTACACCTTCAACGCCCCGCCCCCGGCCCCGCCGGTCGAGCCGGTCGTGCGCAAATACTGAGGCGGCCGGCACCGTCTTCGAGTTTCATCGCCAGTTGCATCCGAGGTCCCGAGCAGGAAAGGCGTCGTGCCACGATGTTCAAGGTTCAGCTGCGACTCGACGGGCAACTCTGGCGCGACACCTTCGGCAAGGTCGCCTTCGCAAGCGAGCGCGATGCCACGCGCTCGGCCAGGCATGAACTCGACATCGCCCTCTACCTGGCGGACCGTCCCGCGGAGGGCGGCCCCTGGCCGATGGCGGTCCGCGTCGTCCAGTCCAAGGGAGTCTTCAAGGGCGTCGTCTGGGAACTCAAGGGCCGAACAGCGTGGGCAGGAGCGGCTCGACCCCCAGCTCGCGGCCCGCGCCGACCGACGCCCGATCGGGCCGGACGGCCCCATGAAACGGCGGCGGCCCGAACTTCGTCTTCGCCGGCCACGTCGGATCGCGTAGGCCGGGCACGGCTTCGAGAGCCTGTTTGATTTGACTCATCGGGATCGAAACAGTGCGATGCTGCGGTGATCCCAACAAATCCCCTCATCCTGAGGTGCGGAGCAAAGCGTAGCCTCGAAGGAGGGCTCCAGGGATCGCGCGACATCTGGAGCCCTCGCTCAAAACCGCTCACGCAGCACCTCAGGATGAGGGGATGTGTTGGGATGAGCCTGTCAAGCAGGCTCTCAGGAAGAGACACCGTCACTGCGGACTTGACTGATCCGCCCCATTGAAGTGGTCCGCCCCGAGGTATGGCCTGCGGGTCAGGGTCCGCCGCTCGAGCGGACAGGATTGGCGCCCGCCTGTGTCCCATTGGCCACGGGATATGTAACATTGTTGCATTGTGCGCCGCAGCGCATTGACCGGGCCGGCCTGATCGGCGAGGTTCGAAGGGCCAAGGTTCCCGCGGGTTTCGGTCCGTGGGCGAAGAGGGAATTCGGTGGGCTCTCCGGAGCGAGGCCGAAGCTGCCCCCGCAACTGTGAGCGGCGAGCCCCTGCCGTCCGGGTCACTGGTGCCACGCACCGGGAAGGCCAGGCCGGGGTGCGGACCCGCGAGCCAGGAGACCTGCCTTGGGCGATGATACGTCTCTCGGGCGGGGTGCCCCGGCGGAGCGCAGGCGCGGGCCCGGCTGAACCAGCCGGCACCCGCGAGGGCACCCGCACGGCCGCCGCTCGACAACCTTGAGCGACTTGGTGACC
Source organism: Methylorubrum subtropicum (assembly GCF_038442325.1). Lineage (NCBI taxonomy): Bacteria > Pseudomonadati > Pseudomonadota > Alphaproteobacteria > Hyphomicrobiales > Methylobacteriaceae > Methylorubrum > Methylorubrum subtropicum. Next base: position 18,306 of record NZ_JBBXMW010000029.1, read on the forward strand.
GTTCGTTCGAACCCGCTTGCCCCGAACTCCGCGGCCTCCGCCGGACGCCGCCGCGCCCCGCGCCTCGCTCTGGCCGCCATCCTCTCGGCCGGCGCCTCGGGCTTCGAGGCCCGCGCGCAGGAGAGCACGACGCTCGACGAGATTTCGGTCGAGGGTGAGGGCACGGGTCGCGCCGCCGGCAACGCGCCGCCTTCCGGACGGACGGCGGCCTCCGGCGCGATCGGCCTGATCGGGCCGAGCCCGGGCTACCGGGCCGACCGGGCGGTCAGTTCGACCAAGACCGACACGCCCCAGCGCGACGTGCCGCAGGTCGTCACCGTGGCCCCGCGGGAGGTCATCACCGATCTCGCCGCCACCCGCGTCGATCGCGTCTTCAACTACACGCCGGGCGTCGCCCAGCAGAACAATTTCGGCGGGCTGTCGATCTTCAGCTACGCCATCCGCGGCACCACCACCTCGGAAATCTACAAGAACGGCTTTCCGCTCAACCGCGGCACGCCACCCCCGCCCGACGCCCAGAACGTCGAGCGCATCGAGGTGCTGAAAGGCCCCGGCGGCGGCCTGTTCGGACGCAGCGATCCGGGCGGGCTCGTCAACATCATCACCAAGCAGCCCACGCGGGAGCGCTTCGTCGAGATGGGCGGGCTCTGGGGCTCGTTCGAGCAGTTCCGCGGCACGCTCGATTCCGGCGGCGCCCTGAACGAGGACGGCACGCTGCTCTACCGCTTCAACCTCGCGGCGGGTCGCCAGAACAGTTTTCGCGACTTCGTGGACGGCGACCGACTGCTCGTCGCGCCCGTGATCTCCTGGCAGGTCACGCCCGACACGAGGATCACGATCGAGACCGAGTTCCTGCGCAACCGCATCGTGTTCGACCGCGGCGTCGTCGCGGTGAACAACGGGCGGCTCGGCGCCATCCCGATCTCGCGCTTCCTCGGCGAGCCGGGACAGAGCACCTATCAGACCAACGATTCGATGCAGGTGCGGGTCGATCACCGCTTCGATGCCGACTGGCAGATGCGGCTCGCTACCTATTTCAATACGGGCTCGCTGGAGGGCGAATCCGCCGAGATCCGCGCGATCACCGACAAGGGCATCGCCTCGCGCGACCGCAACCTGCGCGACTACCGCTGGGACGTGGCGATCGGTCAGGCGGAACTCGTCGGCCGCTTCGAGACGGCGGGGATCGGCCACACGCTGCTCGTGGGCTTCGAGCGCGAGAGCACCGACAGCCGGGTCGTCTACAACCGCTCGACCATCGCGAATAACCCCTACACCATCGACATCTACAATCCGCAATACGGGCAGGCGCTACCGCCGATCGACCGCTTCCGCAACAACCTGGAGCGGATCACCAACACCGCCCTCTACGTGCAGGACCAGATCGCGCTCGGCCCGGAATGGAAGGCGCTGGTCGGCGCGCGGTTCGACTTCTTCGAGCAGTCGTTCCGCGAGCGCACCCCGCGCTCCCAGGTCGACCAGACCTACTTCGCGGCCACGCCCCGCGCCGGCCTCGTCTACCAGCCGACGCCCGAACTCGCCCTCTACGCCAATGTCGGCACGAGCTTCCGGCCGAATATCGGCCCGGACGCCGCCGCCGCCTCGGCATCCGGCCCCTTCGCGCCCGAGACCGGCATCGGCGCCGATATCGGCGCCAAGCTCGACCTGTTCGGCGGGGCGCTGGGCCTGACCGCGGCCCTGTTTCGGGTCGATCGGCAGAACGTGCTGACGCCGCAAGCGAGCGGCAGCGGCATCTCCGTGGCGGTCGGCGGCGTGCGCAGCCAGGGCATCGAACTGACGGCGGCGGGTCAACTCACGCCGGAGGTCAAGATCCTGGCGGGCTACGTCTACGCCGACGCCGTGGTGACCGAGGATCCGGCCCTGCCGGTCGGCACGCCGCTCATCAACGTGCCGCGCCATTCGGGCAGCCTGCTCGCGGTCCACGAGGTTCAGGCCGGGCCCTGGAAGGGGTTCGGGCTCGGCGGCGGCATCCGCGGCGTCGGCGAGCAGGCGGCGGATTCCACGGACAGCTTCAGCCTGCCGGCCTACGTCGCCGTCGATGCCCTGGCCTATTGGCGCTACGAGAATGTTCGCTTCGGGCTGAACGTCGAGAACATCTTCGACAGCGAGTATTACGAGAGTTCGCTCAACCGGTTCCGGGTCTATCCGGGCGCGCCGCGCCGCTTCACCGGCACGATGACGGTGCGGTTCTGATGGGCGCTTCCGCTATTCCACTCAAAGAGCCGGTCCTGGCGATCGACGGCGCGGTCAAGCGCTTCGGGAGCCGCACGGCGCTCGCCGGGCTCGATCTTCGCCTCGGCGACGGCGAGGTCTTCGCGCTGCTCGGCCCCAACGGGGCGGGCAAGACCACGACGATCAACCTGATCCTCGGCTTCCTCCGGGCGGAGGCCGGCACGATCCGGGTCTGCGGGATCGAGGCCGGGGAAGACCCCATCGGCGCGCGCCGCCACGTGGCCTACATCCCCGAGCAGGTCGCGCTCTATCCCGGCCTCTCGGGCGTGGAGAACCTGCGCTACTTCGCGACGCTCGCCGGCCTCGACCCGTCGAAGGACGCGGCGCGCGCCCTGCTCGCCGAGGCCGGGCTCGCCCCGGAAGCCCATGACCGGACGGCCGGCGCCTACTCGAAGGGCATGCGCCAGAAGGTCGGCATCGCGGTGGCGCTGGCGCGCCGGGCGCGGCTGCTGCTGCTCGACGAGCCGACCTCCGGCCTCGATCCGAGCGCCGCCGCGGACTTTTCCGCCACCATCCGCGCGGCGGCCGGGCGGGGCACCGCGGTCCTGATGGCGACGCACGACCTCTACCGGGTGCGCGAGATGGCCGGCCGCGTCGGCGTGTTGAGCGGCGGGCGGATCGTCGAGGAGATCGACCCCAGGACCCTCGACCACGTTGCCCTGGAGCGCCTCTACATCGACCGGCTCGCCGAGGGCCGCGCATGAGGAGGATCGGCGCGGAACTCAGCTTGTGCCTGCACGACGCGCGGCTGCGCTGGATTGGCGCGGTGCTCGCCCTGCTGCTCGCCGTGGCCGGGCTCGGCGCATGGCGCGACGCCGTGCGCACCGGGCACGACGTCGATGCGGTCACCGCCGCCGAGCGCGCGCGCTGGCTCGGGCAGGACGCCAAGAACCCGCATTCGGCCGATCATTTCGGCCTGTGGGTGTTCAAGCCCGCGTCGCCGCTCGCCGTGCTCGATCCCGGCAGCGAGCCCTATACCGGCCGGATGGTGCGGGTGGAGGCCCACGTCTTCAACGATGCGGTCTACCGCGCCGTGCAGGAGGCCGGCCCGCTCGCTCGCGCCGGCCTCGGCAGCGTCGCCGACATCGTCGGGCTCGTGGTGCCGCTCGCCGCGATCCTGCTCGGCTTCTCCGCCTTCGCGGCCGACCGGGAGCGCGGCACGCTGCGTCTTGCGCTCGGCAACGGCATCGCGCCGGGCCGCCTCTTCGCCGGCCGGTTGGCGGCGCTGCTCCTCGCCCTCGTCCTCGTCGTCGGCCTGCCGCTCCTCGGGATCGGTGCGCTGGCCGCCCTCGGCCGGGACGCCGCGGGCTGGCAGGCATGGCCCCGCCTGCTAGCCTGGATCGCGGCGCAGCTCGCCTACGCCGCCCTGTTCCTGCTCGTCGCGATGCTGGCCTCGCTCCGCGCCCGCACGGCCTGCCACGCGCTCGCCGCCGCGCTCGCGATCTGGGTCGGCCTCTGCATCGCCGCGCCCCGCCTCGCCACCGCCGCGGTCGAGGCCGTCGTGCCGGCCGTGTCCTACCGCGAGGTCCGCGCCCGCCTCGACGCGGAACTGCGGCCCCACCGGACGGCGGAGGCCAACGACGGCCGCACCCGCGAGATCCTGGCCCGCTACGGCGTGAGCGAGGCCGACGAACTGCCCGTCGACTTGCGCGGCCTGATGATGGTCGAGAACGACGACCACCACTTCGCCCTCTACGACCGCGAGTTCGGCGCCTTCTTCGACGGCATCGCGGCCCGGGAGCGGGCCTTCGCCTGGGCCGGCCTCCTGTCCCCGCGGGTCGCCCTGCAGGCCCTGTCGCAGACGCTCGCCGGCACCGACTTCGCCCAGCACGCCCACTTCGTCTGGACGGCGGAGGCCTATCGCCGCTCGATCTCGGAGCGGATGAACGCCGAAATCCGCGACCGTCCCGAGCGCGGCGGCACGACCCTCGTCGCCGGGCCCGAACTGTGGCGGGAAATCCCGCCCTTCGCCCACGCGCCGCTGCCGTTGGCCCGCGCGCGGGCGGACGCCGCCGTCCCGGCCCTCGTGCTCGCCCTCTGGCTCGCGGGCGTCGGCGGCCTGTGCGTCCCCCTGGTCCGGAGGCTGAAGCCGTGAGCGCCGCCCGCTTTCCCCGGCTGCTCGCGGCCGAACTGCGCCTGATCCTGCGCGAGCGCCTCACCTGGGCGATCCTGGCCGCCCTCGTCGCGGCGCTCGGCCTCGCCGCCTGGACCGGCGCCGAACGCATCGCCGTCGCCCGCACGGCCCTGGCGGCGGCCGCCGCCGACGGCGAACGCGCCGTCCGCGAGGCGAAGGCCGCACACCTCCGCTACAGCCAGCCCGCCGCGATCAAGGTGAACTACTGGCAGGACCCGACCGACGCCTTCGGCTATCGGACCTACTTCATGGCGGCCTACGCGGTGAAGCCGCCGACGCCGCTCTCCGTGCTCGCCGCCGGCCCCTCCGACGTGCAGCCGGCGGTGACGAAGATCGATTTCGGCTTCAGCACGGTCTTCGACGACACCGCCACTGAGATCGGTTCCGCGGCCGCCCTGCGGCTCGGCCCGTTCGATCTCGCCTTCGTCCTCGTCGTCCTCGTTCCGCTCGCGACCATCGCGCTTGCCGGCACGCGCCTCTCCTCGGAGCACGACAGCGGCATCCTGCGGATGATCGCGGCGCAGCCCGTGAATCCGCGCCGCGTGGCCGGCGCCAAGTTCGGCGCCGCCGCCCTCGTCGCCCTCGCTGCGACGCTCGGCGGGACGGCGCTCGCCCTCCTGCTCTCGGGCGGGCTCGGCAACCTCGCCGGCTGGTCGGGAACGGCGGCGCTGCTCGCGGCGGCGCTCGCGGCCTACGTCGTCTTCTGGGTCGCGGCCTGCGCGCTGGCGGCGAGCCTGTGGCGCGGGGCGGTGGCGGCGCTGGCCGGCCTCGTGCTGGCCTGGGCCTGCCTGACGGTCGCCCTGCCGACCGCGCTCGGCCTCGCGGTCGATGCCCTGGCGCCGGTCCCGTCACGCATCGCCGCGATCGACGCGAGCCGGCAGGCGCAGGCCCGCTTCTACGCCGGGGACGAGGCCCGGAGGGTCACCGCCGCGTGGCTTGCCACGAAGCTCCCCGATGACGCGCTCCGGCCCGGCCTCGCCGATGCGCCCGAACTGAAGCGCCTCGCCCGCGACGCCCATTACGACGAGGCCCTGGCCGACCATCACCGGGCGGCGCGCGCGCAGGCGCGCGCGGCCTCGGCCTGGAGCCGAAAACTCGCGCTGCTCTCGCCCGCCACCGCCCTCGCGCTCGCGCTTGAGACCGCCTCCGGCGCCGATGCCGGGCGGCACGCGGCCTTCCTCGCCGAGTCCGCCACCTACCGGCGCAGCCTGCGTGCGTTCTTCGAGCCGCGCATCCTCACTCAAGCCCTCGACCCGGCGCCCGTCTGCGCGGGTTGCCCGGCGCGCCTCGACTTCGACGCCTACGACGCCGTGCCGGCCTTCGCCCCCGCCGACGCGCGCGGGGCAGCCGAGCGTCAGGCGCTGCTGACCCTGGCCTGCCTCGCAGCCGCGGCCCTCCTTCTCGCGGCGCTTGCAGTGTGGCGTCTCGGGCAATGGCCGGCATGATCGCCCCGCACGCCGACCCGATGCCCGAACCGTCGCCCCCCGCAGGATCGCCGGTCGCGTCCGCCCGCATCGTCTCGATCGATGCCCTGCGCGGGCTGGTGATGGTGCTGATGCTCCTCGACCATCTGCGCGAGACATGGTTCCTGCACGTCCCGGTCGCCGATCCGATCGACGCGCGGAGCGCCCTGCCGGCCCTGTATCTGGCCCGCCTCGCGGTCAGCCTGTGCGCGCCGATCTTCATCGTGCTGACGGGCGTGGCCGCCTACCTGTTCGGCACCCGGCACACGCTGGCGGAGACACGCGCCTATCTGGTGAAGCGCGGCCTCGTGCTGATGGCCTTCGAGGTCCTCTACCTCTCCGAATTGTACTGGGGCGTGGCCAGCCCGACGCTCTGGCTCCAGGTGATCTGGTGCATCGGCGTGTGCATGATCGTGCTCGCGGCGCTGATCGGCCTGCCGCGCTCCGTTCTCCTCGCGGTCGGGCTCGCGATCGTGTGCGGTCACAACCTCCTCGACCCGATCCGGCTCCAACCCGGCCAGCCGCTGTTTCCCGTCTGGGCCCTGCTGCACCAGCGCGACGTCATCGCGCTGCCCTTCGGCCTAGTCGCCAAGACGACCTATCCGGTGCTGCCCTGGATCGGCGTCATCGTGCTCGGCTACGTCATCGGCCCGTGGTTCCTGCCCGGCATCGCCCCGCATACGCGACAGCGCCGTTTCGCGGCCCTCGGCGGCGCGATGCTGATCGCCTTCGCGCTGCTGCGCTTAGTGAACGGCTACGGCGATACGCCCTGGTTCGTCGTCGAGGGCAGCGCCTTGCGGACCGCCATAAGCTTCTTCGCGCTCACGAAGTATCCGCCCTCGCTGCTGTTCCTGCTGCTGACCCTCGGGACCGGGGCGCTGCTGCTCACCGCGCTGGAGCGGATCGGCGATCGCCCGCCCGTCGCGGCGCTGGCGGTGTTCGGCGGCGCGCCGATGTTCTTCTACCTGCTCCACCTGACGGTGCTGCGGCTGCTTTACCACGGCGCGTCCGCGATCTGGGGCGCGACCCAGGGCACCGTGTTCGGCGTCGCCGATTACGGGTGGGTGCTCGTGTGGTACGCCGGGCTGATCGTGCCCCTCTACGGGCCGACGGCGTGGTTCGCGCGCTTCAAGGCGTCGAGGCGCGACATCGCCTGGCTCAAGTACCTGTAGCGCGGAGTGCGGCACGGGAGCCGATGGCTGGTCGTCGGCGCCCCGGCACGAAGACAGTGGGAGTCTCGCCCTCGATTTCGTTGACTCGACGCGCGGCCCTGAAATAACACTAGCTTGACGGTTCCCCTCGGGGATCAAAAGGGAACGCGGTGAGGGCGTAAGCTCGATGCCGCGGCTGCCCCCGCAACTGTAAGCGGCGAGCCTTCCGCCACCATGTCACTGGGCAGCCTCGCCCGGGAAGACGGTGAGAGGGCAGCGACCCGCGAGCCAGGAGACCTGCCGTCAGTCGTGGTCACACGCGAAACGCATCGGGCGGGGTGTCCTGGTGGGTGTCGAAGCGCCGTGATCCCGTGAGGACGCGAGCGCCGAGGCCTCGTTCGCGGTGACGTGCCACTGCCGTCACCCGAGGCTTGTCTCCCGTGCCCCATTCCCCTGGTTCCGCTCTCCGGAGCGTCCTGGCGCTATCCTGCGCCGGATCGGCCCTGCTCACAGCAACCTTCGCCCACGCCCAGCAGACCGCGGCGCCCTTCGCCGGAGCCCCGGCCGGCGTCGAGACCACCCTCGACGAGATCTCGGTCGCGGCCACCGGCTTGCCGACACCGACCACGCAGGTCGGATCGAGCGTGACCGTCCTGACCGCGCGGACGCTCGAACAGCAGCAGCGCCGCACCGTGTCGGACGCCCTCCAACAGGTGCCGGGCCTCAACGTCTTGCAGACGGGCGGCCCCGGCGGACAGACCTCCGTCTTCATCCGCGGGGCCAATTCCAACCACACCAAGGTGCTGATCGACGGCATCGACGCCACCGACCCGTCGAACCCCAACGGCTCGTTCGATTTCGGCCAGCTTCTCACCGAGGACCTGTCGCGCATCGAGGTGCTGCGCGGCCCCCAGAGCGGCCTCTACGGCTCGGACGCCATCGGCGGCGTGATCGCGTTCACGACTCGCCGGGGCGAGGGACCGGCCCGTGCCGTCGCCAAGGTCGAGGGCGGCTCGTTCGGCACCTTCAACCAGTATGGCCGCATCGCGGGTGCGGAGGGCGGGTTCGACTACGCCCTCTCGGTCTCGCACCTGCGGGCCGCCGCGACCCCGGTGACGCCGCCTGACCTCGTGCGGCCCGGCAAACCGATCTACCCGAACTTCTACGACAACGAGACCGTCTCGGCCCGCTTCGGCTACCAGTTCACCGATACGTTCCGGATCAACTCGATCACCCGCTTCATCGGTTCGAAGCTGCGCTTCAGCAACGACGATTACAGCCCGTTCCCGCTGCTGGGGGTCGGCGAGTTCCGCAATCAGGCCGACGTACAGCAGGTCTTCACCCGCAACGAGGCCGAATGGACACCGCTGCCGGGCTTCCACAACGTTTTCGCCGTCAACTACTCGAACCTGTACAATCGACAGCTCAAAAACATCTATAATCCGCTGGCGCTGCCGGGCGATTCGAACAACCTTGGCGAACGGCTGAGGTACGAGTATCGCGGCGACTACGAACTCTCGCCGGGCAACCTCGTCCTGTTCGGGGCCCAGCGCGACGAAGAGCGGCTGTTCACCGAAAACCCCAACAACATCATCACGGCGCGCAACGTCAATACCGCCGGCTACGGCGAGGTGCAGCTGACGCCGTTCGAGGGCGCCTCCCTCGTGGCCAACCTGCGCCACGACGAGAACGACGCCTTCGGCCCGGCCACGACCTACCGCGTGGCGCCGAGCTACATCGTCCCCGGCACCGGCACGCGCCTGAAGGGCAGCGTCGGCACCGGCTTCAAGGCCCCGACCCTGAACCAGCTCTTCGTGGACATCCCGGCCTTCGGGCAGAAAGGCAACCCGACCCTGCGGCCCGAGGAAAGCTTCGGCTACGACGCCGGCTTCGAGCAGCCGTTCGGTGAGCGTGTGCTCGCGGGCGCGACCTACTACGCCAACGATTTTCGGAATTTGATCCAGGGCACGTTCGACCCGAAAACCTTCCTCTTCACCAACGTGAATATCGGTCGTGCTGAGACCTACGGGGCGGAGGCGTTCCTGGCGGTGCGGTTCACCGACACGCTGTCGGGCCGGATCGACTATACCAACACGGTCTCGAAGGATGAGGTGAACAACCGCGAGCTGCTGCGCCGCCCGCGTCACAAGGGCAGCGCCACGGCGATCTGGACCCCGATGCCGGGCTTGACCCTGAGCGGCACGCTGATCGTGCTCGGCTCCTTCGTCGACGGCGCGCGCGACGCCGCCTTCACGCGCATCCGCAATCCCGGCTTCGCGATCCTCAACCTCGCGGCGAGCTACGACGTGTCTGAGACCGTCAGCGTGTTCGGGCGGATCGATAACCTGTTCGATCAGCGCTACGAGAATCCGACCGGCTTCTTGGGACCGGGCCTCGCCGTCTACGGCGGCGTGCGGCTGACCAGCTTCTGAGGTGACGATGCCGTCGCGAGCCGTCCTCGCTCTGTGGGCCATCCTGTTGACCATGCCGGCGGCCCGTGCTGCCGGTGCGGCGGAAGAGCCCGTGCGCGTGGTCTCGATGAACCTGTGCGCGGACGAACTCGTCCTGCGGCTCGCCGACCGCGATCAAGTCTTGGCCGTGACCTATCTCGCTGACGACCCGCGCGGATCGACGGTCGCGGCCGAGGCTGCCGGTGTTCCGGTGACGCGCGGCCTCGCCGAGGAGGTGGTCGCGCTCCGGCCCGACCTCGTCATCGCGGGCGCCTTCACGACGCGCACGACCGTCGGCATGCTCAAGCGCGTCGGCGCGCCCGTGCTCGAACTCGGCGTGCCGGCCGACCTCGACGGCGTGCGTGCCCAGATCCGTCAGGTCGCGGAAGCACTCGGGCACCCCGAGCGGGGGGAAGCCTTGGTCACGGACCTCGACGCCAAGCTCGCATCGGTCATCCCGTCGACCCGGCCGTTGCGGGCCCTCATCATGCGCCCGAACGCCTTCACGGTCGCCCCCGGCGGCCTTGGCGACGCGCTCATCCGCGCCGCCGGCCTCGTCAACGTCGCGGCCGAGATTGGACGCGACCGGTTCGGGCAGGTACCGCTTGAAGCCGCCGCGCTCGCGAACGCCGACCTGATCGTGACCGACGAGGGGGCGCCGGGCCTGCCCTCGCTCGCCGACACGCTCCTGCACCATCCCGTCTTCCGCGCTCTTAAGGAGAAGGGTCGGACCGTATCCATCCCGAACCGCTTCTGGACCTGCCCGGGCCCCCAGGTCGCCGAGGTCGTGGCACGGCTGGGGGCGGCCGCCGCGAACGCGCGGGCGCCTCGGCCATGAACGCACCTGTTCGAACCATCGCCGATCCCGTCTCGCGGCGCCCGGACACGCCGCGCGTCCATCGTGCCGTCGTCGCTGTCCTCGGCGCCGCGGTCCTCGCTCTGACGCTCGCCTCGGTCGCCATTGGCTACGCGGCCTTCGACGTGCCCACCGCCTTCGCCGACCTCGTCGCGGGCCGGACCGCGCTGCCGGCCCTGGTGCTGTGGGAGCTGCGCATCCCGCGGGCGCTGCTCGGCGGCCTCGTGGGGTTCAGTCTCGGTCTGACCGGGGCGGCGATGCAGGGCTACCTGCGTAATCCGCTGGCCGATCCCGGCATCCTCGGCCTCTCCTCGGCCGCGGCGCTGGGCGCCGTGCTGGTCTTCTACGGCGGGCTCGCCGCCTCACTGAGCCTCGCCCTGCCGCTCGGCGGCATCGCGGGCGCGGGCGTGGCGGCGCTGCTCCTCAACGCGCTCGCCGCCCGCGGCAGCTCCACGCTCGGGTTGATCCTGGCCGGCGTCGGCCTGTCGAGCCTTGCGGGCGCGCTGACCGCCCTGGCGCTGAACCTGTCGCCCAACCCCTACGCCGCCCTGGAGATCGTATTCTGGCTGATGGGGTCGCTCAGCGACCGCAGCATGGACCACGTGGTCCTCTGCCTGCCGCTGATGCTGGTCGGCTGGGGCCTGATGCTCTCGACCGGCTCCGCCCTCGACGCCCTGACGCTCGGGGAGGACACCGCCGCGAGCCTGGGGGTTGGCCTCGTCTCGGTCCGCGTGCGGCTCGTCACCGGTGCGGCGCTCGCGGTCGGCAGCGGGGTCGCGGTGTCGGGCGCTATCGGCTTCGTCGGCCTCGTCGTGCCGCACCTGATGCGTCCGCTCGTCGGGGCGCGGCCCGGCGCTAACCTGTTGCCGAGCGGGCTCGCCGGCGCGGTCCTCGTGCTCGCCGCCGACATCGGCGTGCGCCTGCTCGCCACCCGCCCCGAACTGAAGCTCGGCGTGGTCACCGCGCTCGTCGGGGCGCCGTTCCTGATCGTGCTGCTGCTGAAGAACCGCGGGAGCCGGGCATGAGCCTCGCCCTCCACGACGTTCGGGTGACGCTGGGTGGCCGGATGATCCTGTCGGACATCGACCTCGCGCTGGAGCGCGGTCGCCTCATCGGGCTCGTCGGACCGAACGGGGCCGGCAAGACCACGCTGCTGCGCGTCCTGGCCGCCTTGGTCGCCCCCGCCCACGGCCGCGTCACCCTCGACGGCCGTGCCCTGCCCGACCTGCACCGCGACGAGCGGGCGCGCCGCATCGCCGCCCTGTTCCAGGGCGGCGGCGTCGGCTGGCCGATGACGGTGCGCGAGATCGTGGCGCTGGGCCGGCTGCCGCACCGCCGCGCCTTCGCGGGGCTCTCCGACGCCGATCGGGCCGCGGTCGCGCGGGCGATGGCGCGCACCGATGTCGGCCACCTCGCCGACCGGACCGAGCCGACCCTGTCCTCGGGCGAGCGCATGCGCGCGCTGCTGGCCCGCGCGCTCGCCGTCGAGGCCGAGTGGCTGCTGGCCGACGAGCCCGTCACCGCGCTCGACCCCGCCCACCAGCTCGACGCCATGGCCCTGCTGCGCGCCGCCTCGCGCGACGGCGCCGGCGTGGTCGCCGTCCTGCACGACCTCGCGCTCGCGGCCCGGTTCTGCGACCGGATCGTCGTGCTGTCCGGCGGCCGGATCGTCGCGGACGGCACGCCGGAGGAGGCGCTGACCGATTCCCTGCTCGCCCGCGTGTTCGGCGTGACGGCGGAGCGGGGCGAGAGCGCGGACGGAACCCATTACATCCTGCCCTGGGCGCGGTCCGGGGCGACGAGGGAGACGAGCGATGGCGTCATCATCCCGGGCTGATGCGGTCTCGGACCTGCTGCGCGAGGCCCTGGCCGATCCCGGCACCGCCTGGAGCCTCGGCAGCTTCGGCGCCATCGCCGAGTTCATGCGCGACCAAGACGAGGCGGTGTCCGCTCTGCCCGACGACCGCCTCGGCATGGCGACCGAGCGCGGCGCCATCGCGCTCGGCGCCTGTCCCGATCTGCGCCCCGTCGCCTACGAGACCGCGGTCGCCTCCGGCTGGAACCACGCGGTCGCCCTCTGCCTGCCCGAGGCGGCCTGCGCCATGAGCCGGCGCGGCGTGGTGACCGAACTCGGCCCGGACCGCGAGGCCGCCCGCGAACGGGACCGGGAAGCCATCCTGTTCGACCTTGGTCTCGATCTCCTTGCGGTCGATGCCTGCGTGCGCACGAGCGACCCCGAGGCCATCGCCTGCCTCCGGTCGGGCGTCGGACGCCCCCTGTTCGACCATGCGAACCCTATCGGTCAGCACCTCGTCGCGATGAGCCCGCATCGCGTGTTCCTGGCGAAGGTCGGCCGCATCGAGGTCTATGCTCCGATCCCGGGGCCGGGAGGCACCAGCCCGGAGGGACCGCATACCCACGTCCTGCCCAAGCTCCTGCGGACCGGGCGCACGCATGCCGCGACGACGCCGATCCCGGCGGGCTGGGTGCCCTGCGCCGCCCTCCACCCGGCTCACCCCTACAAGGACATGATGGGCCGGCGGATCGCCTTCGACGCCGCCCGGTACGAGGCCTTCCAGGTCCTGCTCGACCGCTGGGGCGATCCGGACCTGCTCGCGGTCAAGCGGGGCGGCGAACCGCGCCCGGACAGCCCGGTGTCGAGCCGTCACGCGCAGGGCGCCCGCCGCGTCGCCGAGGTCCAGGCGCGCCTCCTCCGGGGCGAGACCATCGCGGCCGATCCCGCGGCCGACGAGGACGAGGCCACCGACCATGCCTGAGCCCGAGCGTCGGCGGGTGGTCGGTCTGATCGGATGTCCCGGAGCGGGCAAGACGACCTATGCGCGTCGGTTCGACCCGCTGGAGGGCTGGGTGCACCTGACCCTGGACGATCTCCGTCAGGCGCTCTGGCCGCCGGACCGGCAGATCTATTGGCAAGTTCGCTACGGGGGCTGGGACCGGCAGTCCCACCATCTTCTGCATGCGGTGAAGGTCGCCGCCCTCGACACCGCCCTCGCTCAGGGCTTCAGCGTGGTGATGGCCGATACCCACCTGACCCGCGCCGTGGTCGAGGCCGAGCTCGATGTCGTCGCCCGCCACGGCCTTACCGTCGGGTGGAAGGTGTTCGACGTGCCATGGGAGGTGCTTCTTGCTCGAAACGCGGCGCGCGGCGCTGCCGACCCGTCGCACGTCCAGCCCGAGGACGTGCTAAGGTTCACTTACGATGCATTCCATGCTCCGGACGCCTGGTGGCGGACGCTTCCTGCCGCCCAGGTCGAGTACATCGAGCTTCCGCTGCCGGAGGCCGAAGCCAGGCACGGTCTGGTAGGCGGGAGTCGGACGTGTCCCGCAACCTGACTTGTCATGTTCCCTCGGTTTCACTTGGGTAGCCGGCCGCCCGAGCATGCGCTGCTTACCTGGCGCCCATGCCCTTAACAACGCCGATTGCCGGTTGGCGGGACAGGCATGCAGCGCATCGGGGCCGCTTCGCTTTCCGAGCGGACATTCGAATAGGCAGGGCGGAAGGTCCGCAAAGGGTCAGGAGTTCGCACTCCGATTGTTCGGCTGTGCGCCAATAGGGAGACCTTCGAGGAGATTTACTGGAATGGCCGCTTGGCCTCCCGGATCTGACATTAACACTGAATGACAGGCCCAAGAGGCCAAGACATTTTGACGAGATGGCCGCCGAGCGCGGCATAATCATCGACGACAGAAGTCAGACTTTCGGCATCAGCGCATTCCGTAGCATTAACTGTCCTCCGCCAGCGCACGTCGACGCTCACAACTCGATCCCCGCAGCGAGGCTGCGACGGCCTCGTCGAGCGCCGTTCGGGGAAGGGCGCCGATCAAGGCGGTCAGCCGTCGCCCGTCGAGGCGCACCGGGTGCTTCCAGAACGGGCGGACTTCCAGGACCTCGCGCGGGAACCCCCCGAACGGTGAGAGCGCCTGCATCAGTGCCCATGGGAAACGGCGTTCGGGCAGATCGGGGCGACCCGAGACGCGGCGAAGCGCGGCAACCATCCCGCCGCCGTCGGGGTCGTCGTAGCCGGGGAACTGGAGCCGCTCGAAGGGCGACAGGCGATCCGAAGGCAGTTCGAGCAGGCATAGGATGGCCTCGGCGAGGTCGGGCAGATACGCCCAGGCATGGCCGACGCCCGGCGTGCCGGGATTCACGATGCGCGCGAGCGGCGGCTTCGCCAGGGCCTGCGCGAACCAACTCTGGCCCGCCTCCGGACCGAAGAAGTCGCCGGCCCTGACGACGAGGCTCCGCACCTCCGGGGCGGCCTCCGCCAGGCGCCGCTCCATCTCGACGCGGATCGCGCCCTTCCGCCCGCGCGGGTGCTGCGGGGTCGTCTCGTCGATCACGGGGGTGAGGACGGGGTCGTAGTTATAGACCGTTCCCGGCAGGACGATCCGGGCGCCCGCGTCCCGCGCCGCCGCGAGCGTGTTGTCGAGCATCGGCAGCACCAGCCGGTCCCACCCGCGATACCCGGGCGGGTTCACCGCGTGGACGATGACGCTCGTCCCCTCCGCCGCGCGAACCACGTCCGCCCGGTTCATGGCATCACCCGCCTGCCACTCCGGCGCGACCGAGTCGCCCCAGGTGACCGCCGCCCGTCTAGGATCACGCGCCAAGGCGGTGACGTGCCACCCGCGCGCCAACATCGCCCGGGTCACCGCACCACCGACGCCGCCCGTCGCCCCCAACACCAGAGCCGTTCTCATCGTCCTGATCCTCCGTTCGCCGCCACCTCGATGCGTCGAACGGGAGGCCGATGAAATTGACGAGCTTCAACGGGCCGCCTATCGAAATTCGATGAGCGATGCGGACTTCGCCTGGGACGATCAGCGAGCCTTCCTGGCCGTGCTCGACACCGGTAGCCTGTCGGCCGCAGGGCGGGCCCTGGGCCTGACCCAGCCCACCGTCCGGCACCGGGTCGAGACGCTGGAGCGGGCCATCGGGCAGCCGCTGTTCGTCCGCGGGGTGAACGGGCTGGCGCCGACGCCCGAGGCGCTCGGGCTGGCCGGGCACGTCAGATGCATGGCCCACGCGTCCGAGGCCTTCTGGCGCGAGGCCGAGGGCGCGGCGTCCGAGGTCGCCGGTCCGGTCCGCCTCAGCGTCTCGGATTTCGTCGGCATCGAAGTCGTGCCGCCAATGCTGGCAGATCTCCGCGAGCACCACCCGCGTCTCGCGGTCGAACTGCTCCTCACGAACGCCAACACCGACCTAACCGGCCAGGAGGCGGACGTGGCGGTGCGCATGGTACGGCCGAGCCAGAATTCGCTCGTGGCGCGCCACGTCGGCAGCATCCCGCTCGGGTTCTTCGCATCGCCGTCCTACCTCGACCGGAACGGCGTTCCCGAGACCGTCGCGGACCTACCCCGGCATGCGATGGTCGGGCCCGACCGCATGCCGGCCTACGTCGCGATCCTGGACACCCTGAGCCGGGAGGCGGGCGGGCCGCTGCAGATCGCCCTGCGCAGCGACAGCCATCCCGCGCAACTCGCCGCCATACGCGCCGGCCTCGGCATCGGCGTGGTGCAGGTGCCGGTCGGCGAGCGGGACCTCGTGCGCGTCCTGCCGGACCGCGTCGTGTTCGAACTCGACACGTGGATCGTGGCGCACGAGGACGTGCGGCGCAGCCTCCGCATCGACGCCCTGTTCAACCACCTCGTCGAGTCCTTCCGGGCCTACTGCTCCCGATAGGGCGCGGATTTGCGCGAGAGCGGCCGACGAGCGGTCGGAGGCGAGGCGACCGATGCGGCGGCACAGCCACATGCCGGCCCGCGTTCCGGCGGATCGGCCTCGATCCTTCAGAAGCGCCGATGCCAACCGCCATGGCGGAAGCCGCTCCCGCGGTGCCGGCCCGCATGCCAGGCGAAGTCACGGTGCCCGCTATAGTGATAGCGGTCGTGCCAGCGGTCGCCGCCCCAGCGGTGGTCGCCGAAGCGGCGATAGCCAGGGCAGTAGACGAACGGGCGATCCGCGTAGGGCCGCCAATTCGGCCGGCACCCGCCATAATAGTCGCGGTGGAAGCCGGGACCGCATCCGTCGCGGGCCTCCGCAGTGGGTGCGGTGAGCAGCATGCCCGACACCAGGGCGATGGGTAGAATGAGCTTGTAGATCAGGACGCGCACCATGGGCGTCCGGCGTGAGGCCGGACGTCGCGAATCACAGGAAGGGAGGGTTCAGTTCGGCCAGCAGTGGCGACCGTAGGGACCGATATGGAAGCCGGCCGGGCAGGAAGCGCCGCGGACGTAGCCACCCCATTGGCCGCCCGTGCGGCAGTAGCCGTAGACGCCTCGGTGGGCGTAGGGCCTGCAACCGCCGTAGACTTGGATGATCCGAGGCCCGTCGGAGCCGTCGGACACGGCGTCCTGCACGAGCGGAATGGCCGAGGCCGGGATCGCGAGCGCGGCCAGCAGCACGGCGGGGGCGAGGATCTTGAGCATCGGCGAACTCCTTCGTCTTGATCACCGGGAGCGGCACCGTGCCGTCCCGTCCCGGCGGCGGATGGGCCGCATCGGGTTGCGTGAAGGTTCGCCCCGAGGGGGATCTCAGGTGTGACGAGTTCGCGCCGGATCGTATCGTCGTGTAACGGCGGCCCTCGGAGCTTTGCCCGATGTCAGGCCAGAGCCGGCAGCGTCACGACGAGCCGGGTGCCGCCGGATGGGGCCGCCTCGGCGACGATGGTGCCTCCGTGCGCCTCGGCGATCTGCCGGGCGATGGCGAGACCAAGGCCCGTCCCGCCCGTCCGGCGATTACGCGAGCGGTCGATACGGTAGTAGGGGCTGAACACCGCCGACCGCTCGTCCTCCGGGATGCCGGGTCCGTCATCCTCCACCACGACCTCGCAACTCCCCCCGACCCGCTGCACCTCGACGGCGATTGAGGATCGGCCGAACTTGACGGCGTTGCCGATCAGATTTGCCATCACGCGGCGCAGGGCGATGGCGTCGCCGGCCACGGTCGCGTCCGGCACATCGTCGCCCGACAGACTGATGCGGGCCCCCTGGGCGGCGTGCTCGGCGACCTCGACCGCCACGATGTCGGCGAGGTCCACCGGAGTGCGGCCGACCCCGGCGGCGGTGCCCCGGGCGAAGCCCAGCGAGGTGTCGATCAGCGCGGTCATCGCGTCGAGATCCTCCAGCAACCGGTCCCGCCGCTCCGGCTCGGCCACGCGCTCGGCCCGCAGGCGCATCCGTGTCAGGTAGGTCTTGAGGTCATGCGAGATCGCGCCGATCAGCATCGAGCGCTCGCCCATCAACCCGACGATGCGCTCCTGCATCGCCTGCACGGCCTGGGCCAGGCGCCGGATCTCAGGGGCGCCCTGACGGGCGGGCGCCGGCTCCGCCGCGCGGCCGTCGAACCGCGAGACCGCCTCGGTGAGGCGGCGCAGGGGGCCGAGCTCGTGCCGTGCGCCCACGGTGACGAGGCCCGCGACCGCCACGCCCAGAACGGCCACCCATAGGCTCAGCGGCTGGCCGAGCAGCCATGGCATCGGCGAGCGATGGCCCCTGATGGCCGAGACGACGAGGATGTGCCCGTCGGGCAGCCGGTAGGTCGCCTGTGCGAGGCTGCCGATGGACCTCTGCCGGGTGCCGGTCCCGGCATCCGCGGGGCCGTTGCCCCGGTAGAGCATGTCGGTGGTGGTGAAGGCCCGGATGACGTCGGCCTCGTCGCCGGTCAGGCGGCGGAGGCGCGCTTCGAGGACCGGCTCGCGGATCAGCGCGGTCTCGTCCGGCGGGGTGTCCGCAATCTCCGCCCGCAGCGCCTCGCCGTTCACCGCGCGCAGGATGGCCGGCCGCTGCGCCGGGCCGGCATCCTTCATCAGGACCATGATGCCGGCAGCCTGGTCGAGGCGGGGAAAGCGCGAGCCATAGGGCCAGCGTTCCTGGCCACGCTGCCACTGGTCGATGCCGAAGGTCGCCACGATCAGCAGCGAGAGCGCGCCGAGCAGGACCAGCATGATCCGTCCGAGCAGGCCGACGCGGGCCATCACGGTGCGGCCTTCACCGGCGCCGCCAGGATGTAGCCCGCGGTGCGCACGGTCTTGATCAGCGCCGAGGCCGTGCTCCCGGCACCGTCGAGCCTGTGGCGCAGGCGGCTTACCTGGACGTCGATGGTGCGGTCGAACGCGTCGGCGGTGCGGCCGCGGGTCCAGTCGAGGAGTTGGTCCCGCGAGAGCACGCGCTGGGGCCGGGTGACGAAGCAGTGCAGCAGGTCGTACTCGGCGCTGGTGAGGGGGACCTCCCTGGCGGGCTCGCCGACGGTGACGGCGCGGCCGGCGAGATCGATCACAAGATCGGCGAAGGCGAGCCGCTCGGGCGCCGTCTCCGCCGCGGCGGCGCCGTTCGCCCGGCGCAGCACCGCCCGGATGCGGGCCAGCAGGACGCGGGAGCTGAACGGCTTCGACACGTAGTCGTCGGCGCCCATCTCCAGGCCGAGCACCCGGTCGATGTCTTCGTCCTTGGCGGTCAGCATGACGACCGGCGGGCCGCCCGCCTCGCGCAGCCGGCGGCAGATGGAAAGCCCGTCCTCGCCCGGCAGCATCCAGTCGAGGACGATCAGGTTCGGCCTCGGACCTGTCGCGAGCAGGCGGTCGAGACCGGCGCCCCCGTCGAGGGATACCACGCGGAATCCCTCGTCCTCCAGGTAGGCCGCGAGTTGGCTGCGGATGTCGTCGTCGTCCTCGACGAGGGCGATGATGGTGCCGTCGGTCATGCCCCGAGGTTAGGTCGCGGGATCGGGTCGGCAACGCGAAAACGGGCGTCGTTACACATCGTTACACGGGTCTGGACTCCCGTCATATCGGGGCATGGGCCGGGTCCGAGGATTGCCTTCGTTAAGGCGGCCACACCGGCGGGGCCGGAGGAACGGAGGCGAGATCATCATGGCGATATCCCCGATCTGGCATGTCGTTTCGGCCCTGGCCATCGCAGGGACGATGACGGTCCACGGTGGGCCGGCATACGCGGCGCCACGGCCGGCGACCGGCGGGACGCTGCGGTTCGACGATGGCGGCGAGCGCTATCGCGGCTACCGGATCGAGATTGCCCAGGACGTCCCCAACGCCGAGATCGGCAAGTTGCGACAGGCGGCCGAGCACCAGGTCGACCTCGTGGAGGCGACCGGGCTCGACGCGTCCACGAAGGCCTTCCTCCGGCGTTTCCCGGTCGTCGTCCGGTCGGGCTCGGGCGAGGGAAGCCACTACAGCGGCGGCGACAGCGTCACCATCGCGGTCGACGACCCGATGGACGACCGGCCGATCCTGCTGCACGAGTACATGCACGTCTACCACTTCCGGAAGCTGCCGGGTGGCCGGAACAACCCCGACATCCTGACCTTTTACGGGCGGGCGAGGAACGGCGGCTTCTATCCGGCCGGCGCCTACGTCCTGAAGAACCAAGCCGAGTTCTTCGCGATGACGGCGAGCGTCTTCCTGCACGGCCGCCTCGCCCGCGAGCCCTTCACCCGGGACGAGCTCCGCCGGAAGCAGCCGGTCTACTACGGCTTCCTCTCCCGGCTCCTCGGCCCGGTCGGCGCCTGACACACCCGCACGGTCGACCTCCAACCCATCCACCAAGGAACGACCGATGAACATCCGAGCCCTGGCAGCCTGCCTCCTGATCCTCGGTACCTGGCCCGTGCTGGCAGACGCCCTGCCGTTGCGCCGCGGCGCCTATGTCGGCGTCGACACGGACTGCAAGGACCCGCCGAACGTCGAGTTGCGCGTCTATGACGGAAAGGGCCTTGGAAGCTCGAAGGCCGGCGATTGCTGGGCACGCGTCCTGTCCCGGCGAGGGGATGTCCTCCGGATCGAGCAGGACTGCAGGGAATACGGCGGTCCGAGGCCCGAAAGGGGCATCGAACGCTCCGTCATCCGCATCGACGGTCCGGGGCGCTACACCGACCTGACAGGGGGTGGCAGCGGGAGTTTCCGCCTCTGTCCCGGTCTCAAACCGTGAGACCGGCCCCCTGATGGTGGCGCGCACCGGGGACGGAGGCCGGGGATGCGGTGGCGCGTGCGGATGTCGGCTCGTGAGAGCGCGGGGCCGTCGCCTGCATCCGGCCGCTCACGGACCCGTGCCTGAGGTGATCCCTTCGTAGGAGCGGCTCGCCACGAGGCGCAGGATGCCTACCGCGCCACCGTGGACGTGGAGCCAGCGGCTGACCTTGCAGGCGGCCCGGGCGTAGAGGCCCGTGGCCTCGGCGGTCTCGATCCAGGCCGCGCGCGAGGCCGGGAGGTCGCCGCCGGGTTCGACGCGGCAGCGGTCCGGCCCGGGCGCGAGGTAGCGCGGATCGTCCGACACGACGACGGCGAGTCCCTCGTCGAACCATTGCGGCACCGCTCGCCCGAGGGTCGCCGCCAAGCCGATCCTCCGGTGAAGCTCGGCGTGGGCGAGCTCGTGGGCCGCGATGACCGCATCGGCGCCCCGGGGCGACAGGATCAGCGCGCGGTCGAGCAGGGTGATGCCCCTCGAGCAGCCGCCGAGGGGCCGGTAGCAAGCCTCGGTCGCGCAAAGCAGCACGCGCGGGACGACCGCAGGTCGCCGTAGAACGCACTCACCCGGGCGCGAGCCGCCTCGACCGTGGCCTTGGCCGCCGCCCGGCGGTCCGCGGCCATCCCTCCTTCGACGTAGACGCCGTCGCCCAGGTCGGTAAAGCCGTAGCAGGAGGGGCAACCCGCGGCCGCTGCCGCCGGGTATGCGAAGTGGAGAACCGCGGTCGCGGCGGCCCCCAGGAAGACGAGCGGCGCGATGATCCTCATCATCGGGTGACCTCCCATCGCATGCGGTCGTGTCGGCCAAAGGTTCGTGGCACGATCCTGCAACAGGTTCGTCAGGCGAGCCAACTCTGAGGCGGCCATCGCCGGGAGAGGCTCGCGCCGAAGTGAACCACGACGCCGGATAGGACCCGTACGCCTTCCATCCTGGTTCAGCATCGGTCGCCAATGTGCCCGTACCTGATGATGTCGTAGCCGCCACTTACAGGTCGGCTTACTCCTAATGAGCGGACTTCTGGTCCGGTACGCTCGATGGTCTGCAATGGGTCAGGAGTTAGCATGCCGACTGGTCGGCTACGCGCCATCAGCGGACCTTGGGCCGAAACCGCTGGAATGGCCGCTTGGAGCTCGACAGCGGCCGAAAGCGGATGTTCAGCGCAAAGATGCAGAGTGTCTGCTTTGCGCAACCCTCGAGGCCCGGGAGCCACGACGAAGACCGCATGCTAACGCTGCCTTGTCAAATTTTTTGCATAACAATGCGATAACAATACTAATTATAACTTCTGCGCCTTTTCATGTCGAAATAAATGCTTTTGATATGGCGCGATTTATGGCTAAGATAGCCAATTGCAGGCGCACTATTGACATGCAGAAGCATAAGATGGCTGAAATATTAACGCAGATTTTAGGCAATGCCCACGAAATATACTGCAGCGAAGACGTCAAAAACGTGGCGGAAGCGGATGGGAATCGAACCCACCCTACGCTGTTGGCGTAGCACTGGTTTTGAAGACCAGGGAGGCCACCAGGCCTCGTTCGCCTCCGAGAGCCGTGTAGCACGATCCCGTCGGCAATGCGCTGCGACGCTCGCGCACCGGGATCGTCACCAAGCGGTGATCCCTCCATCGAACCGGTCGAGCGTCGCCAGGAAAACGGTTTCGTTCTCCAGGGTGCGCAGATCGAGGCGGAGCGCACCCTCCGTGACACGGCCGATCACCGGTACCGGCAGGGCGCGCAACGCCGCGGCGAGGCGTTTGAGCCATGCCCCCTCGCCTCGCCGCCCGACCGTAGCCGGTGGCCGGAAGGCGAGGCAGGCGCTCGGCAAAGTCTCGACCGGGAGCGCGCCCGAGCCGATCTGGCTGGTGCAGGGCTCGACCGTGACCTGGGCGATGCTGCCGATCCGCTGCGTAACGGCCGGTAGCAGACGCTCGGCCTGGGCGGCGATGTCGTCGCGCTTGCGAGTCAGCAGACGTAGGGTCGGCAGGCGCTCTTGCAGGCGTTCGGGATGGAGATAGAGGCGCAGTACCGCTTCCAGCGCGGCGTAGGTCATCTTGTCGACACGCAACGCGCGCTTGAGCGGGCTTTTGCGCACGCGGGCGATTAGGTCGCGCCGACCCGCAATTACGCCGCATTGTACAGCGCCGAGCAGTTTGTCGCCGGAGAACGTGACGAGGTCGGCATTCCCCAGCGCTGCGCGCACCGTGGGCTCGGGCGGCAGGCCGTAAGCGGCAAAGTCGATCAGGTTGCCGCTGCCGAGATCGACCGCGAAGGGGACGCCGTGCTCCCCGCAGAGCCGGTGCAGGTTCGCCTCGCCGGCCTCAGCGGTGAAACCCTGGATCGCGTAGTTGCTGGCATGGACCTTCATGACGAGGCCGGTGCGGGGGCCGATGGCGTCCTCGAAGTCGCGCAGATGCGTGCGGTTGGTGGTGCCGACCTCGCGCAGGCGGCAGCCGGCACGGACCATCACGTCGGGCACGCGGAACGAGCCGCCGATCTCCACCAACTCGCCGCGGGAGACGATCACTTCTTTCCGCATGGCGAGCGCATTCAGCACCAGCAGCACGGCGGCTGCGTTGTTGTTTACGACGATGGCCGCCTCCGCGCCGGTCAGCCGGCAGATCAGGGCCTCGACATGGTCGTCGCGCTCGCCCCGCTCGCCCCGGGCGAGATCGAATTCGAGGTTCGAGGCGCCCGTCATCACCGCGGCGACGGCCTGCGCCGCCTCCGGCGGCAGCGGCGCGCGGCCGAGATTGGTGTGCAGTACCGTGCCGGTGAGATTGAGGACCGGGCGCAGCGAGGGCCGGTTTTCGTCCGCGAGGCGGTGCGCGGAGCGGGCCAGCAGCGCGTCCGGGCTTGCCAGGGCCGTCTCCCCGGCGCGGATCGCGGCGAGCACCGCGCGGATCGCGTCGGTGACGGCCGAGCGACCGTAGGTCTCAGTCATAGCCAGCGCGGATTCGTGCGCCAGCAGGCGATCGACCGAGGGCGGGCGCGCGACGGGGGCGGTCTGGCTCATCGTGTTCTTTTGGCGTTCTTCATGCGGGCTCGCCCGCGTCGGTGAGCGGGCGCGACAGCCGGGTCGGCAGCGTGGCGATGCGAAGCCATTTCCGCAGCCGGCGCGACAGCGCCTCGACGGCAAGCGTCAGGATCACGGTCGCAGCGATCAGCACCACCGCCACGTCTATGCGCAACTCGCTGATCGCCGCATCGACGTAGAAGCCGAGGGTGGCGACACCGAGCAGCCCCAGGATCGCGCCCTCGCGCAGGATCAGCTCCCAGCGGTAGAGCAGGTAGGCCAGGAACTGCCCGTAGAGCCGCGGCAGGGTCTCGTAGGCGTAGAGATTCAGGCCCTTCGGCGCGTCGAGGCGGTAGGCGAGGCCGTCGGCGTGGCGGCCCATCAGGTAGCCGACGATGCCGGCATTGTGGATCGCCAGCGCCAGGATCGCGGGCAGCATGGAGGGGCCGAGGAGCTGCAGCAGCAGGTAAGCCAGCATGTATTCCGGCGTCGAGCGCACGATGACGAGAAGCGCGCGCCCGAGCGGGCGCCCCAAGGGCCCGGTGAAGCGCCGGGCGGTGAGCGGGAACAGCACGAGCGCGCCGATGGCGGTCGCCACCAGCGCGATCTGCGCCAGCACCAGGGTCTGGAGCGCGCCCGGAAGAATCTGGCCCGTCAGGATCGGAGTGAACCACGCCCACAGGCGGGCCCAGGTCGCCGGATCGGCGAGCGCGCCGTCGCGCAGCGGCGCGGGCACTATGGAATGGGTGAGGAAGCGGGCGAGCCCGGCGCCGATGTCGGTCGCGCCGACCGTGGCCGGCAGGACGAGAAGGCTCGCAAGCGCGAGGAACGGCAGGGTCGCGGGCCGCACCCAGAGCCGGCGCGTGCCGATCAGGACGTAGAACACGGCGAGGAGCGCGGCGGCCTCGCCGTAGCGGCCTTGGCGGAAGGCGGATTCGAGGTGGAAGCCCATGGTCGGCAGGCCGATGAAGCCGAGCACCAGGGTCGAGCGCAGACCACACTCGAAGCGGTAGAGGGTGTAGTGGCGTAAGTTCGCCGACACGTCCGGCAGGCGGGCGTAGAGGAAGGCCGAGATCGCGCCGGTGCCCAGCGGCAGGACGCGCAAAGCCGCGAGGTCGGCCTCCTCAATGATCTCGGAAAACACCTTGGCGCAGATGCCGGCATAGGGCAGCGCGATGGCGAGCAGCCCTGTCGTCGCCGAGAGGCCGAACACCTGCATCAGCAGGAGCGCCCAGAACAGCTCGTGCACCGCTCGCAAGGACGCGCAGAGAAGCCGCACGGCCCGCGAGCGGGCGAAGGGGATGGCGAGTAGGAACCCCGCTCCGGCGCCCAGCCCAACGCCGAGCACGGCGAAGGCGACCGTGTAGGCGATGCTCAGCGGCACGACGGCCGCGAAATCCGGCCGTATCAGGCCGGCGAGGAGCCGGCACAGGTCGGCCCAGGGATCGAGGCTCGCGATGTGGATGTCGGCGAGCACCAGCGCCGCGAGCGCCACGAGGGCGAACCCGGCGCTGGCCCGTCCGTGCCCGAGCGGCGGGCGGGCCAGCGTCGGGCTCATGCCGCCTCGTAGAAGCGCGCGAGGGTGCCTGCGTCGAGGTCGCGGGCGGGCGCGTCGAGGACAATTTTCTGGGCGTCCAGCACGACGATGCGATCGGTCTGCGCCAGCGCCAGCGGCACGTCGTGGAGCGCGACGATCAGGGTCGCGTGGGTCTCGGCGAGGCGCTCGAGGATCGCCGCGCCCTGCCTCCGGTCGAGGGCGGAGACCGGCTCGTCGGCGAGCAGGATCGGCCGGCCGTTATAGAGCGCCCGCGCCACGGAGACCCGCTGCTGCTGCCCGCCGGACAGCTCCCCGGCCCGCGCCCACTGGGCGTCGCCGAGATCGACGCGGGCGAGCGCGCCGCGCACGGCCTCGACGTCGGCTTTGGCCGGCCGGACGAGATTGCGCAGGTTGTGGAGCGTCGAGCGCCGGTCGAGCCGGCCCATATAGACGTTGTGGAACACCGACAGCGTCCGCACGAGCGCGGCGGCCTGCGGCACCAGGGCGATGTCGCCCGCCCTTTGAGCGTGGATCAGCCCGATCAGCGTCGACTTGCCGGCCCCGGAGCGGCCGAGCAGGGCCACCCGCTCCCCCGCCCGGATCGTCAGGTCGATGCCGGCGAGCACGGTCCGTCCGCGATAGGCGGCGGAGGCGTTCGCCAGCACGATCGGGGGATGGGGCACTAAAAAAACTCAGTCGAGCAGGCCGGTCGAGCGGCCGACCTCGACGAGCGGCGCGTAGGCCGCGTCATCGACCGGGATGAAGCGCGTGCGCCCGAACGGCTCCAGGATCGCCGGATCGTCGATGCCGGTCAGCGCCTGCCGCAGGCGCTCGGTGAAGCCGGCGCCGTAGGTCGCCTCGACATCGCCGCGGACGGTCCATTGGTAGTCCGGATAGGGCGGGCTCTCCCAGATCACCTTGACGGTGGAAGGCTCGACCTTGCCGGCCTTGGTGTCGAGGTCCCAGACCGTGTAATCGACCGCCCCGACCTCGAAGGCGCCGGACTGGACGAGCTGGATCGTGCGCGAATGGTCGCCCGAGAAGCCGACGCGGGAGAACACTTGCTCCGGCGTCCGGCCTGGAAACGCCTGTCGGATGAAGTGCTCGGGCATCAGCCGGCCCGAGGTCGAGGCGCGAGCGCCGAAGGTGAAGGTTTTGCCAGAAACCTCCTGCGGAAACTCCTTCGAGAGCCCGAGGCCGGTGCGGGTGTTGGCGATGAGGTAGGTCTTGAACGCAGCGTCCTCCGCGCCTTGCGCGATGGCGCGGGCGCCCCGGACCGCTTTCCGGGCCTGGACGCCGGTAAAGCCGCCGAACCATGCGAGCTGCACCTGCCCGTTGGTGAAGGCTGTGACCGCCGCCGGGTAGTTCTTTACCGGGATGTAGCGCACCGGTACGCCGAGCTTGGCCTCCAGATAGGTCGCGACCTTGCCGAAGCGCTCGACGAGGCGACTCTCGTCCTGATCTGGGATGCCGGTGAAGACCAGCGGTGGCTTGGCCGCCTTCTGGGCGACGGCGGGGCCGAGGCTCCAAGGGAGGGCGGCAAGGAGCGAGAGGGCGGCGCGCCGCACAAGCATTCGGAAACTCCGAGAGATCGCACCCTCGAAGCGGGACGCCGCCCGGTGCGGGCGCGACTTTTACCGAGCGCCGATCCGGCATCAAGTGCCGATTATGCCCTTCAAATCGGACGTAGACATCCTAAAACGCCGCGGGCGATATGCACCCCGCGTAGTGGAGGCGAACGGATGGATGCGGCACCGATACGCCTGAGCACGCTCGCGCATGGCGGCGGCTGCGGCTGCAAGCTCGATCCGGGCATGCTGCGGGGCCTGCTCGCCGACCAGCCGATGGCTGGCCCGTTCGAGCGCCTGCTCGTCGGCAACGAGACCTCGGACGACGCCGCCGTCTGGGCGCTCGACGACGGTACCTGCGTGGTCGCCACGACCGACTTCTTCACACCGATGGTGGACGACCCGTACGATTTCGGCCGCATCGCTGCGACCAACGCGATCTCCGACATCTACGCCATGGGCGGCAAGCCCATCATGGCGCTCGCCATCCTCGGCATGCCGGTGGGCAAAATCGCGCCCGAGACTGTGGCAGCGATCCTCAAGGGCGGCACCAGCCTCTGCGCCGAGGCTGGCATCCCAGTCGCGGGCGGGCATTCTATCGACATGCCGGAGCCGATCTACGGGCTCGCCGTCATCGGCACCTGCCGCCGCGACGAGGTGCGCCGCAACGCCGACGCGCGGGTCGGCGATGCGCTGATCCTGACGAAGCCCCTCGGCGTCGGGGTCTATTCCGCGGCGATCCGGCGCGAGGCGCTGCCGGACGGCGGCTACGACGAGTTCGTCGCCACGACGACCCGGCTCAACCGCATCGGCGCGGAGCTTGCCCGCGATGTCGACGTGCATGCCGTCACCGACGTGACCGGCTTCGGCCTCTTGGGCCACGGGCTCGAGCTCGCCCGCGGCGCGGGCGTCACCGTGGTGATCGAGGCGGAGGCCGCGCCGCTGCTCGCTCACGCCAAGGCTCTGGTGCGAGACGGCTTCGTCACCGGCGCCTCCCGCCGCAACTGGACGGCCTATGGCGAGTCCGTCACCCTGCCGGCCGATTTTCCGGAATGGCGCCGCCACCTGCTGACCGACCCGCAGACCTCGGGCGGCCTGCTCGTGTCCTGTGCGCCCGAGCGCGCCGCGGCGATCCTCTCGACCATCCACGCCGCCGGCTTCGCGCAGGCCGCGATCGTCGGCCGCATCGAGCCCGGCCCGGCCGCAGCCCGTGTGATCTGATTTTTTTTCGAACCCAGGAGACGACCCCGATGAAGCACGGCGCCCGCAACGACATTCCGGCCGAGGTGGTGGCGATCAAGCGCGGTTCGGTAATGGCCCAGGTCGAGGCGCAGATCGTCGGCACCGACTACCGCGTCACCTCGGTGATGACCGTCGACTCGCTCGACGAACTCGGCCTGAGCGAAGGCGACCGGGTCAACGTGATCGCCAAAGCGGTGAACGTGCTGCTGGTGAAGCCGTAAGAGCGGTCAGGCCCGCCCGAGCAGCAGGACGCCGAGCATCAGCACGACGCAGCCGACGAGCCGCCACCGTCCCACCGCCTCGCGCAGCACCACCATGCCGAGCAAGGCGCCGATCATCATCGACATCTCGCGGGCCGGGGCCACCACGCTGAGCGGAGCGCCCTGCTCCAACGCCATCAGCACGAAGATATAGGAGAGCGGCGACAGCAGGCCGACCGCGACGGCCAGATGCCAGCGTCCCGCCATCCGCGCGCGGGCCCGAACGCGGTCCCGCAACACGAACGGCGTGAGCAGGAGAAAGCGGAGGAGGTTCGAGCACCAATCGAGGAGGACGGGATGCACCCCGAGTTCCTTGACCGCGTAGGCGTCCACGACGGTGTAGAGGGCAATGAGGCCCCCCGTCGCGACGCCCCAGCGGAGCCCCGCCTGCCCGCCCGGACGACGAAAGGCGACCCAATCGCCCCGCGTCGCGATGAGGCCGATGCCGAGTACGACCCCGAGCAGGCCCACGGCCTTCGGGATCGTCGCGGCCTCGCCGAGGAACAGGAAGGCGCCGAAGGAAGAGAGCAGCGGCCCGGTTCCCCGCGCCGTCGGATAGACCACCGAGAGGTCGGCGACCTGATAGCCGCGCTGAAGGCAGAGGCTGTAGGCGAGATGGATCAGCCCGCTGAGCCCGATTGCGACGACGGCGAGCCCCGTCCCCGGCATCCCATCCTGCAGGAGATGCCCCGCCACCCAGGGCGCGTAGGCGAGGCAACTGAAGAGGTTGTAGGCGAAGACGAAGCTCGGGCCGGCATCGGCCGCCCGCTTCGAGAGCAGATTCCAGAGAGCGTGGATGAAGGCGGCCGAAACCACGAGGACGAACGGCGCGAACGACATGAGACCTCCGTGCCCGGACCGGGCCGTAACGGGTCTCGACGTCTCCGCCTCTGGGCTTTTGTCCCTCGGGTGCAGCCGTGGGGTGGAACACGGTGTCCGCAACGCTCGGACCAGCGATGGCGGCGACGGCCATCCGGAACCCTAGTTGCCACTCAGTCGACGGATGTTGTTAGCGCGTCCTCGAGAGGCGGCGCAACGCCTGCCGTGCCACGCTTCGCAGGCGCGTGGCCGGTCCTCAGCCTTCCTCCCCCAACAGCACCCGCCGGTCGCCGTTGCGCCGCGTGAACCGCACCGTGTCGAGGTGCTCCAACAGCGGGATCGAGAACTTTCGCGAGATGCCGAGCGCGGCGCCGGCCTCCTTCGCCAGGAAGCCCGCCGGCTGCCCGGAAAACGTTTGGGCGAGCTGCGCCTTGCCCGTCTCGATGGCGTCGCGGTGAAACAGGATCGTGCGTTTCTGGACCCGGTCGAGGGCGCGGACTAGGTCGCGGACTCATAAAATCCGAAGCCAGATGCGGACGGCGGCGAGCTTGACGCTGGCAAGGAAGTTTTCCGGGTCCTTGTCGTATCGGGTCGCGACCGCACGGAAGTGCTTAATTTTGCTGAA